>UQXC01000005.1 GCA_900544995.1 uncultured Collinsella sp.
GTCGCGTGAGTCAAAAAAAGCGGGCCGCGCCGGTGGGTTTCCGGCGCGGCCCGCTTTGCATGGCGTCCGTATGAGCGAGGTGTCGCGGCAACCGACGCTTACTTGGCGTCGTAGGCCTCGGCATCCCACCAGTCGAGCTGGGCGATGTTGTCGCGAATGTGCTGGCAGCTCTTGTGGAAGCCCTCGAGCTCGTGCTCGGACAGGTCCAGCGTGTAGACCTCCTCGACGCCCTCGGCACCGATCACGCACGGCAGGGAGGTGAAGATACCCTCCTCGCCATACTGGCCGGTCATAAGCGTGGAGGCCGAAAGCACGGCATGCTCGTTGTGCAGCACAGCGGCGCAGACGCGCGCGGCGGAGTTGGCAACGGCGTACTCGGTGCACTGCTTGCCCTGGTAGGTTACGTAGCCGCCCTTGCGTGCGAGCTCCTCGACCTCCATGTGGTCAAAGGCGTACTTGTCGGGGTTCTCGGCCTGAAGCTCGTTAAGGCTCTTGCCGGCGATGGTCGCGGACTTAAAGGCGGCCAGCTGGCTAAAGCCGTGCTCGCCGATCATGTAGGCGTCGATGGACTTGGGGCTCACGCCGACCTTCTTGGAAATCTCGGTGCGCAGGCGGGCGGAGTCCAGGCCGCAGCCCGAGCCGATAATCTTCTTGGGATCGTAGCCGGTCAGGTGCCACAGCTCGGTGCATACGACGTCGCAGGGGTTGGAGATGCTCACGAAGATGCCGTCAAAGCCGGCGTCGACGATGCGTTTGGCAAAGGTGCGGGCGGCGTCGGTGGTAAAGAACAGCTCGCCGTCGCGGTTGCTGGCGGCCAGTGCGACCTTGCCGGCGGCGTTGACGATGACGTCGCAGCAGGCAAGCTCCTCGTAGTGGTCGTAGCAGTTGACGATCTTGGTGTTGTACGGGACAAACGAAAGGGAGTCGCGCAGGTCCTGGACCTCGGACGTCACCTTGGCCTCGTTGATATCGCACAGGTACAGCTCATCGGCAATGCCCTGCATGAGCAGGCTGTTGGCGACATGTGCTCCTACGTGGCCCTGACCGACCACACCGATCTTACGCGTCTGGTACATATATGTATCCTTTCGGCCGAGTTTTTCGCGTCAACCATTGTAACGTCCTGCTGCTACTTTGCTAGGCTAAAGTGCCGTAGATTTTTTGGGACATGCCTTAATCTCTACTTTTGGAGTGAATTGGGCCGCTGACGGCATCGCTGGGCGATGAGCTCGCGCGGATGGGGCCGCTCGTTGTACCATAGCTGCAACTGACTCGTAAGGAGCATCCATGCCCATTCGCATCCCCGACGCCCTCCCTGCCGCCGCGCAGCTCGAGAGCGAGAACATCTTTGTCATGACCGAGTACCGCGCGCTGCACCAGGACATCCGTCCGCTGCGCGTGCTCATCCTCAACCTCATGCCCACCAAGATCGCCACCGAGACGCAGATCATGCGCAAGCTCTCCAACACGCCGCTGCAGGTGGAGGTGGACCTGCTGCGCACCAAGACGCACGAGGCCACGCACGTGAGCGCTGGCCACCTGGAGACGTTCTACCGCACGTTCGACGACATCCGCGACATCCACTACGATGGCCTGATCATCACGGGCGCGCCCGTGGAGCAGATGCCGTTCGAGGAGGTCGACTACTGGCCCGAGCTCTGCCAGATCATGGATTGGTCCACCACGCACGTGCACTCCACGCTGCACATTTGCTGGGGCGCGCAGGCCGGCCTGTACCATCATTACGGCATTCAGAAGTACGATCTGCCGGCAAAGGCGAGCGGCGTGTTCGAGCATCATCTGGTGAAGTCGCAAAGCCCGCTGGTGCGCGGCTTCGACGACCGCTTCTATGCCGTGCATTCGCGCAACACCGATGTGCGCCGTGAGGACGTAGAGGCCGAGCCGCAGCTTGAGGTCGTGGCCGTGTCCGACGAGGTAGGCCTGTACATCGTCAAGTCGACCGACAGCCGTCGCTTCTTTGTCTTTGGCCATCCCGAGTACGATACCGACACGCTGCGCCTGGAGTACGAGCGCGACGTGAAGCGCGGGCTCAACCCTCAGGTGCCGGCGCATTACTTCCCGAACGACGACCCCACCGCCGAGCCGCGCAACGTCTGGCGCAGCCAGGCTCAGCTGTTCTACACCAACTGGCTCAACTACTACGTCTACCAGACCACGCCCTACGACCTGGCCCGCGCCGGCGAGGAGCATTAGGCTGCGACTGTGACTGTGGCCGTAGCTGTGCCGGTGGCGTGACGAGCGTGGATTATCGGACACACGAGCGTGGATTTTCGGACGTTTGAAAACGAGCGTCGATAATCTCCCATTTTTGGCCGAGGAACGGGCTCGAAACGGGAGATTTTCCACGCTCATTTTTTAGGCATGTAGATGCCGATGGCTCGGCTAAGAGACGCTGCATGCAGAGGCGAAGTCGCATTTGGCGTAGTCTTGAATCTCGACGGGTTTTTCTTTCTGATAATCCGATGGACCAAGGCATCTAAATGTGGAGACAGGGACCTCTCGACAACCGCCCTACCTGCAGATATAAGCCATCAACCCAAAACGTCCAAAAACCGTCAAGCATTTGGTCGGTGCCTGGATAGCATTTGGTCAGACTTCGCATGAAACCGTCTGGTACGTTTGCGCCGTTCCAAGATCTGGGAGGCGACATGGGAAACATGACGGCGAATCAAAGACTTGCAGGTCACATTAAGGCATGCGAACAGCAGATGAGCTGCGTGTACGCGCGAACGGCGGCGGAGGCAAAGCAGATTGAGCGGCGGGTGGCGGCGGGAAGTCTAGAGGCGGTCATGCCGGGGCTGTATGCGCGTCCGGAATACTGGTCCGAGCTCAAGTTTCGGCAGCGTTATCTGCATCGAGTGCGGGCCCTTGCGCAAAAGCACCCCGACTGGACATTTTGCTCCTATACGGCGGCTGTTATCTATGGTCTTTCGGTTTCGCATGCCAATTTGACGCACATCCATATCGCCGTGGCACCGGCACAATCAACGACGCCGGGCTCTCAGGTCGTTCGCCATCGTTATGTTCGTCAAACACGGGCCACCCAGATGGACATTGCCGTGACCGATATCGATCAAACGATTACGGATTGCCTGGTCGATGCATCGTTTGTCGAGGGCTTGATCATTGCGGACTCGGCGCTCCATGAGCAGCTGTTGTCGAAGGAACATCTCGTTGAGACGGTCGACAAGCTTGGCCTGAATCGACGCGGTGTTGTGACGGCGCGAAGTGTTGCACGGTGTGCCGACGGCCTGTCGGAAAGCGGTGGCGAGTCCAAGGCGCGCGCCCTGATGATCGAGCGCGGCTGGCAGACGCCGGAGCTGCAGGTTGAGCTGTTCGACCCGGTTGAGCCGGGACGGCCGTATCGCGTCGACTACTTGTGGCGCGTGGGAGATCGGCTGATCATCGGGGAATTTGACGGATTCGTTAAAAGCGAGAAGGCGGCGGAGGAGGGCAAGTTCGCAAAGGCGCAATTTGACGAGCGCCAGCGCGAGTCGAGGCTTTCGCTGCTTGATAACTGCAAGATCGTGCGCTTGTGCTGGGATGATCTGAGGGATCCGGGAAAGCTTGATCGCAAGCTCAAAGTTGCCGGCGTGCCGCGTGCGTGCTGAGGGGGTTGCAGGGCGTTGAGCCGCACGAGCGTGGAAATCCGGACACACGAGCGTGGATAATCGGACGCTTGTTGAATGAGCGTGGATAATCTCCCGTTTTTGGCTCGCAAGGGGGTTCAAAGCGGGAGATTTTCCACGCTCATCGTGCAGGTGCGATGCAACGGCGGTTAGGCGCTGATGATGTGGGGTAGCGGCAGGTCGTGGGCGTCGGTGGGAACGCGGTCGACACGCTGCTCGTCAAAGGTGATGCCGATGATCTGGCATGTGGCCGAAAGCGTGGGCAGGTAGCGGTCGTAGCAGCCGCCGCCATAGCCCAGGCGTGCGCCGGTGCGGTCGAAGGCCACGAGCGGCACAACAATCATGTCGAGAGCCTCGGCAGACACGATGGGGAAGCGGTCGCTGTCGATGTCCGCGGCAGCGAAGGTTCGCGTGGGATGGGTGATAAACGGAGCCGCGGCCGCGTCGCTGGCGGCGGACCGCCCCAGTTGCGGCGTGTCGACCCGACCGCCCGCATGCACATGCGCTGGCCACAAGCTGCGGCATCAATTGCCGAGAGCATGCACGGATAGGCAACGCGCCAGCCGCGCGCGGCGGCCGCAGCGGCAAAGGCGGCGGGATCTGCCTCGGAGCCCATTACGGCATAGACTGCAACGGTGTGCGGGGCTGCGGGATCCGAGCTGCCCAGCAACTCAACAAGTCGCGCACAGATAACGGCAGACTTCGCCGCCCGCAAGTCCAAATCAAGAGCATCGCGCCGAGCAATCACTGCCCGCCGCAACTCAGCCTTATCCATCCCAGCTCCCTCTCCCAAACCTACCAAAAAGGGACAGGTTTATTTTGGCAGGTTTTATCTGGGCAAACAGCAAAAACAACCACGAAGGGAACACAGACACCCTCGTGGTTGTTTTGATGGCGACTCGTCTCTATTACAACGCCGCGGCGATTGCTTCGGCCACAAATTTGTTAAGCGATTCACCCTTCTTTGCCGCCGCCAGTGCTGCCTGCTTGTGAAGCTCGGAGCCTGTTCTCACATTGAATGAGCCCTTAAAAGCCCGCTCTGGTTCCTTGCCCTTTTCGGCACAAAACTCAAGGTAATCGTCGACGGCGTCGTGGAAGCATCGCTCCACTTCTTCAACCGTGGAGCCTTCAAATACAATTGCGTCCCTAATGCCGGCGACCATACCTGTCAGCACGTGCTGTTCGGCATCGAACTCGACCGGGGCGAAATAACCCTTGTAAGCCAAAACGTTACTCATGGCTGCCTCCGACATCTTGTAGAAATCGAACGATGTTTCGGATGGTTCCCGCCGTCAATTCGTCAGATGGATGGGGTGCGTGCATCACGAACATTCTGCCGTCCGATGGCCTGTAGAAGCGAATGCGCGATCCGGATGTCCTGCCTTTGTTGTCCATTTCAAAGCCATATGAAGCCATAACTTTAAGAAAGTCAGCAAATCTATACGTTGAAGGACAGCTAAGCAGCTGGGCGATGAGTTTGTCGATCCGAGCCATCCTGCCTCACATCCCGCAACTATATTATAGTTGCAATTTAATCCCGAAGCAATCACCCATACTATAGAACACATGTACGTATAGAACAAGTGTTCGAACCGCCACAAAGGTACCTGTCCCCTTTGTGGCGGTTTTGCTTGCTGTGGTTATGCCAGCAGGTCGACTACGTTGAAGTCGGCGTTGCTCTTGGCGATGACTTCGCGGCCGCCAAAGACGCAGGTGGGCGACTCGGCTGCGATGCGCGTCACGTCGGCGCCGAGCGAGCGCAGCTCACCGGGCGTGGCGGCGAGCATCTGGGCGCGACGCTCCTCGCGTGCGTGCGGATCGAGCCCGGCCAGGTAGGTCGTGTTGCGGCGTTTGGTGAGCGCGTACGGCTTCACCGGCGCGTCCATGCCGCTCACGCAGCTCACGATAAAGCCCTCAAAGGCGGCCTCGTCGGGCTCAAAGCTGCCAAGCCATGCACCCGCGCGCTCCACGCGCTCAATCGAAGGATCGATCGCCGGGTCGCGGTAGGTGTAGAACGCCGTCTGACGCTCGCCGGCTGCGCGGAATCCGCAGCCGTACGCACCGCCCTTCACGCGAATCTCGTTCCACAGGTAGTCGTAGGAGAGCGCGTTGGCAGCCACGGCCCAAGCGCCTGTCACGTCAATGCCCAGGCGACGCGGATCGCACGCACGCGCGGCAAAGCAGATGTCGCTGGGGATGACAAAAGCCTCGTGGCGGTCGCACGGCGTCGGCACCACGAGCGCGTCGCGGCCGGCATCGGCGCCGTCGCCAGCTCCCAGTCCCAAGTCGCCCGCGGCGGCCCAGTACGCGTTAAAGTCCTCATCGCTGCCGGTAAAGCTCGCCAGGCAGCCGTCGGCCACAAAGATGCGGCCTGCCAGCTCGGCAAGCTTGGCGCGCAGGCCGTCCAGGCGCTCGTCAAAGTGGTCGAGCAAATCGCGCAGGAACAGGTAGAAGTCTACGCCCGAGAGCTGCTCACGCACCACGGCCGAAGGCGAGCTGTAGCTCATCGCGCGACCGAGCGCCGCCGAGTGGCCGTTGTTGATAAAGCCCTGCTCAAGCCCAATACGAATCTGCGTGAGCACGTCGCGCACGCGGTCGGCATCGGCGTCCGTCAGCAATGTGCTCGACCACACCTCGCGCGGTAGGCTCGCCAGCGCGTCGATCTTTTCGGACAGGGCGCCGGCGCTCACCAGCAAGTAGGGGCGCACGCCGTCCACTTCGGGCTGCGTCATGACCTCGGTCGTAAAGCTCAAAAAGCCCAGTTTGCCGGCAAGTAAATTGTCGAGCTCCTCGGCCGAATGCTCGCGTGTGGGCAGCTGCTTGAGCAGGCGGCAGAGCAGCGTCACATAGGGCAGATCCTCAAACGCGACGCAGCTCAGGTCGAAATACTGCATGGCGTAGGCCAGACGGTTGGTGGGGATGCCGTGGCGCAGACAGGGGATGGGCGCGGTCGTGTCCACGACCAGCGGCGGCTCGGGGCGCGCCTCGCCAATGTCGGACACGCGCAGACGCGGCAGTGTGGCCTTGGCCTCGGGTGTGTCTTCCGCCTCCTGTGCGGCACGCAGTGCTGCCGTGCGCTCGACCACGTCGGCCAGCTCGGCATCGGTCATGGCGTCCCGCTTGGCTGCCAGCTCGGCGGCCTCGGCACCCTCCGAACCCTCGGTGGCGTCCACCGGCACCAGCTCGACCAGTGCCATGTGATCGTTCTGCAGCACCAGTTCGCGCAGCAGGTCCTCAAAATAGCTGCCGTCCAGCTCGCCACGCAGCTCCTCGTACACCGGGCCGTACTTGAGCGCCAGCGTCGCGGCGTCGTCATCGTAGAGCCAGGTGCTCAGCGCGTCGCACGCAATGGCCACGCCGTCGGCGATACCGTAGTCGCGCTGGCGCAGGTCGTATTCGTTGCTGCTGATGATGGCTTCCAGGCGCTCGCGCGGAACGCCATGCTCGCATAGGTCACGGCAGGCGTCCTGGAACACGCGGCGCAGCTCGCGCGCCACGCCGGGCTGCGCGTTTTGCAGCATGATGAGCTCGTAGGGCTGCAAGCTCTCGGCCGCGGTGTAGCTCGCCACGTTGCCGCCCAGGCCGGCGGACAGAATGGCCTTCTTAACCGGCGCTTCGTTGGAGCCCAGCAGTGCCTCGAACAGGATATCCGCTGCAATCGTGCGCTTGCGGTCGAGTGCGCTGCCCAGCACAAGGCCCAGGCCCACCAGGGCGTTCTCGGGCGTGGTAGCCATCTCGATGCGCTTGTACTCGCAGGTCACGGGCGCCTGCACGCCCAGCGGATTGGGCGCCAGCGTGGACGGGTCCTCGCCGGCGGCGACGGCAGCGTCCATGCGGCGGCTCGCGGCACTCGGCTGCGACAGATAGCGCTCGTCCAAAAACGCCAGCGCGCGGTCCACGTCCAGGTCGCCGTAGAGCGTGATGTAAGAGTTGGAGGGGTTGTAGTGGCGCGCGTGCGTGTCCAGGAACTGCTCGTAGGTGAGCGCGGGAATCGCGCGCGGGTCGCCACCGCTTTCGTGCGCATAGGCGGTGTCGGGATAGAGCGCGGCGTTGACGGCGTCGTCCAACACGCTCATGGGATCGGACAGCGCACCCTTCATCTCGTTGAACACCACGCCGTTATAGCGCAGCGTGCCCTCGCGCAGTCTGGCGGCGCTGCCGTCGCCCTCGCCTTCGGCGCCCTGCGGCAGGTCCAGCTCGTAGTGCCAGCCCTCCTGCTCAAAAATGGTCGGCTTGGTATAGATGGCCGGGTTGAACACCGCGTCCAGGTACACGTCCATCAGGTTGTACAGATCCTGCTCGTTGGTGGTGGCAACGGGGTAGATGGTCTTGTCGGGGTAGGTCATGGCGTTGAGAAACGTCTGCATGGAGCTCTTGATCAGGTCGACAAACGGCTCCTTGACGGGGAACTTAGCCGATCCGCACAGCACCGAGTGCTCAAGAATATGGAACACGCCGGTGGAATCGGCCGGCGGCGTCTTAAAGCCAATGGCAAAGGCCTTGTTTTCGTCGTCGCACGCCAGGTACAGCAGGTGAGCGCCCGAGGCGGTGTGGCGCAGCACGTAAGCGTCCGAGTCGAGCTCGGGCACGGTCTCACAGCGCTCGACGGCAAAGCCGTGGCAGGTGGTGCCGGGTACCAGCAGCGCGGCGGCAGCGGCGCGCGGGTCGGTTGAGGTGGTGGGCATATGCAGTCTCCTTTGACGCCCCAGCGGGGGCGAATCGAGTCGAATCCTCGAGAGTATACCCATATGGGGCCGCGGCTCTGCGGCGAACTGAAGACGATGCCGGCGGAATGGGTAAAGGCCCCGCGTGACCGCCGCGCGAGCGTGGAAATTCGGACACACGCCAAACGAGAGTGGATATTCGGGCGGACGAGCGAGGATTTCCGGACACCTATCGAACGAGAGTGGATATTTGGACGGAATCTGCCGCAAAAGCCCCAAAAACCGTCCAAATATCCACTCTCGATATCCGACCGTCCGAAAATCCTCGCTCGTCCATCACTCGCGTATCTCTCGTCTCTCATTCGTCTCTAATATGAGAGATGACAGGAAGATGAGAGAAAAATATGAGAGATAACTGAGCAGCAAAGAGGTAGGCAATCATGGTATTGTCTCAATACCGATTGTTCTACCAGCAAAAATATGTATAAATGAAGCAAATGGTAGACATTCCATCTCTATCTATCTCTTATCTCTAAGCCGAGAGATAGAGAGATAAATGAGAGATAATTACGAGAGATAACTGAGAGACGAGGGAAATCTATCCGCGGCATTCTCCGCAGGACCGAGCGAAAGGACGTGCAGATGAACGAAAACGAGCTGACCGGTCTGCTTGAGTCTTTAAGGCGTATGGGCTCGGATGATCTTAACGTCGAAGTGAAGGAGAGCGCCACGACGCTTTCCCGCGACGTATGGGAAACGGTGAGCGCATTCGCGAACACTGCCGGCGGAATCATCGTGCTCGGAGTGAGTGAGCGCGCAGGTTTTGTCCCGGTTGAGAACTTCGAGACCGAGAAAGTGCTCAACCAATTTGTGTCAGGCATGGGTGATGCGGGCGGTCGAGGAAAGCTGGCCAATCCGCCTAAATACACGATCGAGCGCGTGGAGCTCCAGGGCACCGTGGTTCTGGTCATCACGATTGAGGAGCTCGATCCGTCGAGCAAGCCCTGCTATATCATAGAGCGGGGCGCCCAGGGCGGCAGCTACAAGCGCATCGATGACAAAGATGTGCCGCTTTCATCGACCGAGGCGCTCGCATTGGCGTCATACGGTCGAGCGACTCCGAGCGATCGCGACGCGGTGGCGGGTGTGGGCGCAGACGATCTCGACGAGACGCTGGTCGACCGTACGATAGATCGGGCTTTCTCGTTGACGCCCCGGGCAATGCGCGGCGCGCCGGACAAACAAACGAAGCTGGAGCGCCTAAATATCCTTGATTCCCAGGGCAATGTCACCAAGGCTGGACTCCTAGTTGTGGGCACCTACCCTCAGCAGTTCTATCCCAAGCTCTTCATTGACGTGGCTGTCCATGCGGGAACTCAGAAGGGCATGGCGGGGTCGCTGAGGTTCATGGACCGCACAATCTGTGAGGGAACGTTGGGCGAGATGATCTCGGATGCCGTCGCAGCCGTCGCCAAGAATTTGCGGCGAACCTCGACCGTCCAAGGCGTCTCGCGTGTCGACTCGCTTGAGATTCCCGAGGAGGTTCTGCGCGAAGCAATCGCCAACGCCGTAATCCATCGAGAATACGGGGATCGGTTCTGTGGACAATCGATTGCCGTCGACGTCTTTGATGATCGTGTCGAGGTGACGAATCCTGGCGGCCTTTACGGGGGAAAGACTCGCGAGAACTTGTTTGACGGCAGCTCCCGATGCCGTAACGCGACGCTCGTGAAACTCATGTCGATTGTCCCGCTGCCGGATGGCGCAGGTTCGCCGGCTGAGGGCAATGGCTCTGGCATCCCGATGATGATCGATGCCATGCGCGCGCATGGTCTGGCCGAGCCCCTGTTCTGCCCGGGGTTCGATCGGTTCAAGGTCGTACTTTACCGTTCAAAGATCGAGCCGGTCGATCATGGCGGGGGCTTAATTGTGACGGCACTCAAACACTACGGCGAGCTGGGGACGCGTGAGCTGGCAGAACGTACGGGGCTTACAATTTCCCAGGTAAGGTCGCGCGTCAACGCGCTCATTGCTCAAGGCGAGCTTGAGCCCACGGCGCCGGCGACGAGCCGCAACCGCAAGTATCGACTGTCAGAGCGCGTGGAATAAATGCGCTAGTGGACGAGGCGACCCAATAATCGACCCTCAATTGGCGCCCACTAAGGTAAAGCGGTTGTTGCTCAGTCGACGGTGATGCTAAAGACTCGGCTTACGCTGGCATGGCCCCGAACCCGTCCATCAAGAACAGCCTAAGAACCAGCTTGATGACATATCCCGGTTTGACTTCTGCCGCGTCAAAGACGTGGCGCTCGGCGAGCTCGCTGCAGTATGCATAGATGTCACGGATAAGGTCCGCGCCCGAAAGCGTAAACATGTAGCCTGCGTCTGAAAGCGCATTGGGTGCGGCGGGCAACTTGGCCATGTGGCAGAACGTTTGCAGGTCGGGCGCCATAACATTCTGGTAGTCGAGGTGGCCACCGGCATCCTGTTCGGCAAGCTCCAATTGGCGCACGAAATCCAGCGCCGCTGCCAGCACAAAGCTCGGCGTAGGCGCGTTGACGTCCTGAGTGGTCGCCACGAGCCTGCCCGCCGCCTGCGTGACAAGCCAAGCGACCTCGCGCTGGCAACGCACGGCCTTGCGCGTAACCGGCTTGATGGACGAAGAAGAAACGCTCCCCTTAGGCGGATTCGAAGCAGCCACAAGAACCTCCCATGAACAATCCGGCCCAACAAGCCCGGATGAAACACGTGCTACATCAGTATACAGGGAAGTGGGGCAGCGGGGTACAAACGCGCCAGCGGCAAACCGAGAGCATCAACGATGTACCGATCGCGGAATGAGATCTCGTAATAATTGACTCTCGGCCATATTATTGAGTGGCATGACTCGCGTTCGTATGGTTGTAGGTGCTGGCGATGAACGACATTGACCTTGCTGTTCCGTTGATGGATGGACCAAGCTATGACCGCGCCTGCAGTCTCGTGCCTTCCGAATACGTTGAGGCATGGGAGTGGTTTCTGGGTGAGGAACAGCGCGGCGGCGTTTGGACCAGCCTTCCGCACCACACCAAGGAAGATAGCCCTCAGTATCAGTATCGTTTGAGAATTGGCTCGGACTTCTTTCCCGTAACGCGGGATTCAGGGATCTTCTGGCCGGGCCAGGATCGGGTGAAGCAAGATCCCAATAAGATCTTTGCGCTTTCGGTCCATAACTCTAAAAAGAGCTTCTACACCGATGTACCTCCGCTCTATTTGGACGATGGTACGTGGGTCATTAAGTATTCGGTCCAAGCGCCAGGCGCCGTTGGTTCTCGAGACCAGAATTACAACCGTAAAATGCTCAACTGCATGGAATGTGGCGTTCCGGTCGGAGTCATATTTGCAACCGAGGTGGGCTACAAGGTGCTCGGCCTTGCGTTTGTTGAACGGTTCGAGCCCGAAAACGGATGGTTTGTTCTGCACGGTCCTGTTCATAAAGGCGGACCGGACCCCCGTTTTGCGCCCGACATGAGCTATCTGAAGCACATGCCCGTCGATATTGAGTTTGCCGGACAGGGTACGACCGACGACGAAAAGGTCCGCTATGCGTTAAGGCGCGAGCGATTGGGGCAGCAATGGTTCCGCAAGCAGCTCGTTGCCGCCTATGATGGCTGTTGCGCGGTGTCGGACTGCGGCGTCAGCGAAGCTCTGGAGGCTGCACATATCGAGAATTACTCGGGACCCAAATCGCAGGTTGCCAGCAACGGCATTCTGCTTCGGCGCGACTTACATGCTTTATTCGATGCTCATCTGATTTCGTTTGAGCCTGTTTGCGGCGAATATCGGCTGTGCGGATCGTACCTGCTGGATAAGACCGGCTACGCTTCCTTTGCGGGTGCGACGCTAAGGCAGCCGAATGAGCGTCAGTGGCGACCCAATACGGTGTTTCTTGAGGCCCATCGCATTGAGTTCGATCGCTCGGAAAAGAAGCGTGAAAAGGCGGGGCTTCTGCCGTATTAGCGTATTTGGCTTTGGCATTCTTTGACGATCGTGTTGTTTGATCGGATCGCGTGGCGATGCAATCTCGCGCATGCCCGCCGGTGCATGCTCTTCCTGTTTTGTATAGCGAGAGGGGAGCGTGTATGAGCTGGCGAGGCGATATTGCGATGGGGAAGTACGGAAAACTGCCGTGTGCCCTTATAGACAACAATATGTTTCCGAGCGTAGAGGTTGATTGCGGGTCGTTTGTCGTCACCTGCCCTTGCTGCGGCTCGCAAATACCGTGTCTCGACATTCGGTTCATCGATGCGCGCGACAGGTTCAGCGACGAAGTGAGAAAACAGACAGGCGTTCATATGCCGGTGTATCCGGAGAAATGCCCCGTTTGTGGCCTCGATATCGTGTACGACGCCGGCGACGAGGGATAGGTGATGCGGAGGAGCTGACTGTGAAGGCCTCTCCGTCCCTACAAATAAATCCCCTCACCGAGCTGCTTGTGAAACTCGGCGTGATGGTCGCGTGCCCAGGTAAAGAGCGCCTGGTCAAAGTCGGTACGCGCGGCCGGGACGCCAAAGACGCCGGCAACTTCGACGCGCACAAACTCCAGTGCCGGCAGCTTGTTGATGGCAGTGAGGGCAAACGGGGACGAGGGCTCCTCGAACAGATAGCGGCTGCCTTGCAGCGCGTCGCAACTGGTGCACGTGTTGCCGAGCGACGGGGCTTTGGAGGCTCGCGCGCCTACGGGCTTGTAGCCGCAGCGCTTATGAAGGTAGTCGCGGATCTCGCCCGGCACGCAGCCAAGAGCGGGCACGATGGCGAGTGCGTTGGCGTTGGCCGTGTCGATGGCAATGTGCCCGGCTTCGTTGGGCGCGTGCGCGATGGCGATGCTCTCGTCGTTATCGGCTCGATAGGGAATGCCGAAGGCCGCGACCGAGGTCTCTTTGTGACATTTCCAGCACTCGCGCTTGCCCAGTACTAGATATATATACGGCGCCGAGGGGTCGGATCGGTCAACACCGGGCAGCCACTCGGCAAAGGGCTCGGGGTTGACGCCGCTGGGTACATACCAGATCTTCTTGGTCCGGTCCCATTTGGCGCCCAGCGCCTTGGCTTCTTCTTTGTGCGAAAAGGGGACATCGAGCTCGGTGCGCATAGCGGCTCCTTGGTGCTGCAGGTGCAAGTGGCTCAAGGATACCGCAGGGCGCAGACATCGTGGCGTTTTGCTGAGAACCTGCGGCTCGGATGGGTTCGAGACGCGTTGGTCTCGGCCTCGGTGGCTATTGGGGCGGTTTTGTGCATGGGCAGGGTGGTTGCTTGGGCGGTTGGAGCTGCCAGCTGATTTGGCGACATAAAACAAAACAGCCCAGAGGGCATAGCCTCTGAGCTGCGAACATTTGGTGGGCGTTAGAAGATTTGAACTTCTGACCTCTTCCGTGTCAGGGAAGCGCTCTCCCCCTGAGCTAAACGCCCGATCAAGGGTGCGCAAGCGCGCAAGGGATAATATAACGGAGCCTGAACTCGGTGGCAAGAACATTTTTAAAATCGCTTACATTGTGGAATTCGGGGGCTTTGTCGTATCCATTTCAAAAGAGCCTGCTGCCGCGATTTGGCTGTCGCATAATGCAAGGCCATTGCGGTATCGAGCTATGGAAAGACGCCTGCGGAATTGTCCTACCGATAAGCGGACAAGCCTCCAGCTGGTGACTTCGCCGTGGTAAGGTAAGCCGAATTGTTTCCAGCTGTTTCGGGGGAGTGGAATGAGCAAAGAGTGTGTCGAGCAGGTCGAAGGCGCAGGGGCTTCGGTGCCGATGACCGATATATCGAACATTGATGTGCCCGAGGGCACCGACGAGCTCAGCCGCAACACCCGTCGCGCATGGCGCGACCGCCTGAACAGCGCTTCGACGCGCAAGATGATCACGGGCGTCTTGGCTACGCTGGTGGGCGGTTCGTTTTGGGGCTTCTCGGGCACCAGCGCGAGTTTTTTGTTCGATACCTACCATGTCGATACGCTGTGGCTTATGAGCATACGGCAGATTCTCGCCGGCCTGCTCTTTATGGCCGTGGTTGTTACGCGCGACCGCGAGCGCCTGATTAAGCTCTGGACCACGCCCTCCGATCGCAAGCAGCTGCTGCTCTTTACCGCCTTTGGCCTGCTGTTCAACCAGTTTTGCTATCTTTCGGCCGTGCGCCTGACGAACGCCGGAACCGCGACGGTGCTCCAGTGCCTGCAGCTCGTTATCATCATGGGCTACACCTGTGCGATCGATCGCCGCATGCCGCGTACTCGCGAAGTCATCGGCATTGGCCTGGCTCTGGGTGGAACCTTTTTAATCGCCACCGGCGGCGACCCCACCAGCCTGAATATCTCGCCGCTTGGCCTGGCAGCAGGTCTTATGTGTGCGGTCAGCGCCGCGTGTATGGCGGTGATTCCCGCCAAGATCCTGCCCGAATACGGCAGCCCCATCGTCACGGGCTCGGCAATGCTCACGGCGGGCGTGGTCTCGTGCGTCTTCGTGCAGCCCTGGGCGCATATGCCGGCGCTCGACGCTGCCGGCATCGAGGCGCTCGCGGTGTTCGTGGTTATCGGCTCGTTTTTTGCTTACATGCTTTATATGCAGGGCGTTAAGGACATCGGCTCGGTGCGCGCGAGCCTCATCGGAACTGTGGAGCCCGTCTCGGCGACCATCACCAGCGCCGTTATGCTGGGCACGGTGTTTTTGCCGACCGACCTTATCGGCTTTGTCATGATCATCGTGATGATGTTCCTCACGGTGTAGCTAGCGCCGCCGCCAAGACAGAAAAGGTGTTGTGCCGCATTTTCGCCAATTGATGTCCGTGTCTGGAGTTTAGCTGTCGATGCTCAAAATGCCATAAACTAGTAATGTTATGGACTTTTTCATTGCGACTCAATTGCGAGGATTTCTTTATGGCTGGTAATCACTTTAAGGGCAGCGATAGCGGCCGCCCTGCAGTTCCGCCGCGTCCGAACGGGGCTGGTAAGGCCGGCATGCCGGGCGGCGCTGGACAGGGCGGTTCCGGTAAGCGCGTGTCCCCGGGCGAGACGGCGATGTTTACCGCTCTGTACGAGCAGTCTCAAAAGGCAAAAAAGACCGGCCGTGCAAGAGGAAATGTCTTTGCGGACGGTGCAACCTCCACGTCGCAGCCGAGCGGGGCTCCTTCGGTACCCGCGAACAACGCGGGTGCTGCCAACGCCGCGAATGGCGCCGGCAACGTTAATGCCGGCAAGGCCGCCAACAATACTCCCTCTGCTGGTGGCGCGGGGCTTACGGGTAACCTTGGCACGATTTACACCGGCGCCTCCGAGACTGGCACGTTCGCCCGCCTGGATGATAGCGGTGCCGAGTTTGCGGGCTCGGGTTCCAAGGAAGATTATTACGATTTTGGCTTGAACTACGGTAGCGACGCTTCGTCGAGTTCGACCTCTGACGGTCTGGTCCGTCATCGCCATCGCAAGGGCGAGCGCAAAAAGCGTCACACCGGCGCCATTATTGCCGCTGTAGTCGCGGTGCTTCTCGTTGTGCTTGGCGCAAGCGGCTTTATGCTGCTTAACTCGGCAAAGACCGTAAAGAGCGAAGCGAAGGAGGCTGTCGAGATCGTCGGTGGCCTTAAGGACAAGGTCACGTCGGGCGATTTTTCGACGCTGCCTGACGACGCGAAGAAGATCGATGAGCTCTGTAACAGCATGAAGGCGGAGACCTCGAGCCCGCTGTGGGCGGCGGCTTCGTTTATCCCGGTGTATGGCAGCGATATCAATGCGGCCCGCACCATGATTGACGCCCTGTCCGATGTCTCGAGCAATGCGCTGGTTCCCATGGCCGACAACCTCTCGCAGGCTACGCCCGGCAAGCTGTTCCAGGACGGCATGATTAACGTGTCCGCGCTGCAGGCGGTCGCCGATTCGCTTTCCAGCAGCTCGAAGGTGTTCAAGAGCGCCAACGAGAAGGTCCAGGGCATTGGCGATACTCATATTTCCCAGGTGACCGAGCTGGTCGATAAGGCCAAGGACGGCTTTGCCACCCTCAACGGTGCGGTCGACGCGGCGGAGAAGGTCGCCCCCGTCCTTCCCCAGATGCTCGGCGCCAACGGCCAGACGCGCAACTACCTTATGTACGCCATGAACAACGTCGAGATTCGTGCCTGCGGCGGCTTTGGTGGTTCGCAGGGCCTGATTTCGGTCACCGACGGTCAGATGTCGATTGGCGAGTTTGTTCCCCGCATTGGACTCAGCGAGGATGAGGCGGTCGAGAGCGTCGACGAAGAGGATGAGGCGCTGTTCGGCAACCACAGCAACCTGTACAACTCGGGCAATACCTATTCGCCTGATTGGCCCCGCAACTCGCAGCGTGTCGCCGCGCTGTGGAAGTCCCAGTATGGACAGGACGTTGATGGCGTCATCGGTATCGACCCGGTGTTCCTGCAGTATCTGCTGGGCCTGGTCGGTAACGTGTCACTGCCCGACGGAACGGTTGTCGACGGCACCAACGCCGCAAAGGTCCTCATGCACGATGTGTACTGGAACTATCCGGTCGAGGAGTCGGACGGCATCTTTGCATCCGTCGCCAGCGCTGCCTTCGACAAGGTCCTTGGCGGTATCGGCGATGTCGATGTTACGAAGCTTGTCAGCGCCGTTGAGCGCGGTGCCGAAGAGGGCCGCCTGATCGCGTGGATGAGAAACGATGATGAGCAGAATGCCATCAAAGAGACGGGCATTGACGCTTCGCTGCCCAATCCGGATGACCCGAGTGCCGATCCTGTTGCCGGCGTTTACTTTAACAACCTGAGCTTCTCCAAGCTCGACTGGTACCTGAACGCCGATACGCAGATTGGCCAGGGCATCAAGAACGGTGACGGCACGTGCTCCTATCGCATCACCGTTACCCTGACGAACATCATGACGCAGGAGGAGGCTGGCAAGCTGCCCGACTACGTTGCGGCGAGCGCACCCGATGCCGCGCGTGACGACGAGCGTCTGAATGTCTCACTGTTTGCCCCGACGGGCGGCAACATTACTGATCTGACCGTCGAGGGCACCCAGTTTGGTCTTGGCGCCGCTACGTGGCATGGAGTCCCCTTCTATTCGGGTACCGTTGACCTGCATGCTGGCGAGACGACGACGATCACGTATACGCTGACCACGTCGGCCGAGGCGGGGGACAAGCCGCTTACGCTGCGTCAGACTCCTACATGCCAGGCGGCTCGCGACAGCGCGTCGGCGTAGGGTTTTTCTGGTAGCGCAGATAATCGAGTACCATTTTGGGGCGGACAGGCAATCTGTCCGCCCCTATTTTGTAAGGAGAGCGCATGAAGTACTTTGGCACCGACGGCTTTCGCGGTGAGGCCAACGTTGGGCTGACGGTAGAGCACGCTTATAAGATTGGCCGTTTTGTGGGCTGGTATTACGGTGCCAACCGCGAGCGCAAGGCGCGCGTGATCGTGGGCAAGGACACGCGTCGCTCGAGTTACATGTTCGAGGCGGCGCTGGTGAGCGGCCTGGTCGCGAGCGGTGCGGACGCCTATATGCTGCACGTGATCCCCACGCCGGGCGTAGCGCATCAGACCGTGGAAGGCTGCTTCGATTGCGGCATCATGATCAGCGCGAGCCACAACCCGTTTTGCGATAACGGCATTAAGCTCGTCAACAGCGACGGCTTTAAGATGGACGAGGACGTACTGGAGCTCATCGAGGACTATATCGATGGCAAGAGCGAGGTGCCGCTGGCCACGGGCAACCACATCGGCGCCACGGTGGACTACATGCAGGGCCGCAACCGCTACATTGCTTCGCTCATCGCCAGTGCGAACTTTTCGCTGCAGGGCGTCAAGATCGGTATCGACTGCGCCAACGGCTCGGCTTCCTCGGTGGCCAAGCCGGTGTTTGACGCGCTGGGCGCCGACGTGCGCGTGATCAATGCCGCGCCTGATGGTTTTAACATCAACGTCGACTGCGGCTCCACGCATATGGAGCGCCTACAGCGCCACGTGGTGGAGCAGGGCCTGGACGTGGGCTTTGCCTATGACGGCGATGCCGACCGCTGCCTGGCCGTGGACGAGCGCGGTCGCGTGGTAGACGGCGACCAGATCCTGTACGTGTGCGGCGTGTATCTGAACAAGCACGGGCGACTCTCGGGCGGTACCGTGGTGCCGACGATTGCCAGCAACTTTGGCCTGGTCAAGTCGCTGGAGCTTGCCGGTCTGAGCGCCGTGACCAGCGGCGTGGGCGACCGTCACGTGTATGCCAAGATGCGCGAGGGCGGCTACAGCCTGGGCGGCGAGCAGACGGGCCATACGATCTTTGGCGATATCGAGCGCACGGGCGACGGCATTATGACCTCGCTGCGCGTGATGGAAGTGATTCGTGCCGAGCGCGAGGCACTCTCGCAGCTCACGGCTCCGTGCAAGCTGCTGCCGCAGGCGCAGGTGGCCGTGCGCGTGGCGGACAAGGACGCCGCGCTCGAGAACATGGGCGTGCAGAACGCCATCGCCGAGGCCGAGGCTGCGCTGGCAGGCGAGGGCCGCGTGCTCGTACGCAAGAGCGGAACCGAGTCGGTTATCCGCGTGCTGGCCGAGGCGCCCGACCAAGCATCCGCCGATGCCGCCATGAAGCGCATCGCCGCCGCGCTGGAAGCTCTGTAAGGTAGTCATTGGGGACGTTCTTAAACGACTAGGTGAAAAAAGGGGACGCTGCGGATTGGTTCCGCGGCGTCCCCTTTGCGTTGGCGTGTCGGTTATGCCTTACAGCTCGTAGAGCGTGGTGAACTTGTCTTGGAGGTAGCTGCAGTAGTAGCGGGCATCGAACGCCATGCCGCAGGCGCCCTTGATGAGCTCCGGCGCGTCCTTGGCGCGGCCCCACTGCCAAATGTGCTCGCCCAGCCAGGCGCGGACGGGTGTCAGGTCGCCGCTCGCGCAGGCACCGGTAAGGTCGACGCCGTCGCGGCACATGGCCGGCACAAACATGGCGTCGTAGGCGCTGCCCAGCGCATAGGTGGGGAAGTAGCCAAACGAGCCACCGCTCCAGTGCGTATCCTGCAGGCAGCCGTGCGTGTCGTCGGGAACGGGAATGCCCAGGTACTCGTCCATAAAGCGATTCCAAAGCGCGGGGATATCCTTGGCCATGGCCTCGCCGGCAAACAGCATGCGCTCGATCTCGTAGCGCACCATAACGTGCAGCGGATAGGTGAGCTCATCGGCCTCGGTGCGGATCAACGACGGCTGCGCGATGTTCACGGCGCGGTAGAGCGTGTCCTCGTCGACGTCGCCGTAGACCTCGGGTGCGTGGCGGCGCAGCACCTCGAGCAGCGGTCCCATAAAGGCGCGGCTGCGACCCACGGTGTTCTCGAAGAAGCGGCTCTGGCTCTCGTGGATGCCCATGGAGGTGCCACCCTCAAGACAGGTGCGCGCATAGGCAGGATTGACGCCCAGCTCGTACATGGCGTGTCCCGCCTCGTGGATGATGCTGTAGACGTTGGAGATGCAATCGTCCTCGTAGATGTGTGTCGCGATGCGCGCGTCACCCACGGCAAAGCCCTCGCTAAACGGGTGCTCGGTAAAGGCAAGCGTGGTGTCGTTCAGGTTCAGGCCGACAAGCTTCATAAGGTCGAAGCTCATGGCGCGCTGGGCGGCCTCGGGCACGCGGGCGTGCAAAAAGTCGGCATCGGGCTGCTGGCTGCGCTCGCCGATGGCGTGCACGAGCGGCACGACCGTCGCCTTGACCTCATCGCAAAACGCATCGAAGCTCTTGGCGGAAAGGCCGCGCTCGTACTGGTCGAGCCAAACATCGTATGGGTCGCGCTTGGGGTCCATAAGTTCGGCCTGATGCTTAAGTTGGGCGACGATCCTATCCACATAGGGCTCAAAGCTCGCCCAGTCATTGGCCGTCTTGGCCTTGTGCCACACGGCATCGGCCTCGCAGGTGAGCCTGGTCCAGGCCTCGGCCTCCTCGGTGGGGATGACGCTTGCCTCGCGCTGGTCGCGACCGAGCACACGGATCTCGTCGAGCAGCTGCGGGTCGTCGATTTTGCCGCCGGCGACGGTCTCGCGCGCTAACGAGCGTACGAGCTCAACGGACTTCTCGCTGGTTAGCAGCTTGTGATGCTCGCCGGCAAGCGTGCCCATGGCGTCGGCACGGGCGGCAGCACCATTGGCAGGAGCAATCGTCGCTCCATCGAACTCGGCAATCTTGAGCAGGTACTCACGAGTCCACAGCTTGCCCTCGAGTTTGCGGAACTTTTTGACGGCCTTGTCGACTTTAGCGGCCTTGACGCCCTTGGCGGCCTTTGCCACGGCGGCCTTGGCCTTCTTATCGAGTTTCTTTCCCATACCGTATCCTTAATCTCGCAGGCCGAGCGCCGCAAGCGGGTGCGCGGCCAGTTTGCACAGCTACCTGCCTTGTACCCAGCACGAACAAAACGGAACGCGGTGATATGCTCGCAGAATGTGTTATCCTATAGCCCAATGCGTTGACGGAGAGGGTTTTGCCCGTCGCGTCGCCGGCAAGAGAGGGAAGGTCATGGGCTGCAAGCCTTCCTGCGGTGGCAAGGGCCAAGCGTTCACTCCCGAGCAGCAACCTCAACGGGCCCGCGGCCAGCGGCGGCGAAGCCCCAGTAGGGAAGCCGTGAGCCTCGCGACAAGGGGCAAAGAGTGGGCGCGGCGGGCCAGACATCCGCCGGGTCAAACAAGGTGGTACCGCGGAATTCAACCGTCCTTGGGCAATGCACATGCCCGAGGGCGGTTTTTTGTTACCGAACCGGGCCGCGTTTTCGCAACGTCAGACGGCGGTAGCCGCCTCGGCAAGCGGGGAGCGCGAGAGACGAAAGGGAAGACATGAGTCTGATTGATGATCTGGTCAAACTCGAGGAAGAGGCCAAGGAGCTCGTTGCAGGCGCCGACGACGCCGCCAAGCTCGAGGCTGCACGCGTTGAGCTGCTCGGTCGCAAGGGCCGCATCACCGGCCTGATGCGCATGATGGGCAAGCTCGCCCCCGAGGATCGTCCCGTGATGGGCAAGCGCGCCAACGAGATGCGCCAGCTGATCGAGGGCATGCTCGACGAGCGCACCACCGAGATGAAGGCCGCCGCCCTCAAGCACGCACTCGAGCACGATGCCGTCGACATCACGCTGCCGGGCATCCGTCCGCAGATCGGCCACCAGCACCTGATCAAGCAGATCATCGAGGAGGCCGAGGACATCTTCTGCGGCATCGGCTACACCGTCGAGTCCGGCCCCATGGTCGACACCTCCTACTACAACTTCACCGCGCTCAACGCCCCCATGGATCACCCGAGCCGTTCGGCCCGCGATACCTTCTACGTGGTCGACAACAACCCCGGCAGCGTCGCGCACCCCGAGGCTCATGCCCACGGCGAGTCCGACGTGCTGCTGCGCACCCAGACCTCGGGCGTGCAAATCCACACCATGGAGTCGCAAAAGCCGCCCATCTACATGATCTGCCCGGGCACCGTCTATCGTCCCGACACGGCCGACGCCTGCCACCTGCCGCAGTTCAACCAGATCGAAGGCCTGGTCGTCGACGAGGGTATCACCTTTGGCGATCTTAAGGGCACGCTCGACTACTTTGTTAAGTGCATGTTTGGCGAGGACCGCAAGACGCGCTATCGCCCGCACTTCTTCCCCTTCACCGAGCCCAGCTGCGAGGTGGACGTGAGCTGCCACGTCTGCGGCGGCAAGGGCTGCAACTTCTGCAAGCACAGCGGATGGATCGAGATCCTGGGCTGCGGCATGGTCGACCCCAACGTCCTGATCAACTGCGGCATCGACCCCGAGAAGTACACCGGCTTCGCCTTTGGTATTGGCGCCGAGCGCGTCGCGGCCCTGCGCTACGACCTGCCCGACCTGCGCACGCTCATGACTGGCGATATGCGCTTCCTGAACCAATTTTAGGCTTGCCCAGGCACCCCATCTTGGCGTTCAAACCGTCGCTCGCGTACCTTTAGTACGCGTCGCTCCTCTTTCACGCCAACCTGGGGCACCTGGACAACCCTAAGGCGAACGTCTTCATTTGATACCCCTCCCTATGCGGAGATTAAGAACTAGGAGAGCTATATGCGCGTTTCTTACGACTGGCTCAAGACCATGATCGATATTCCGGAGGATCCCAAGACCCTTTCGGACGAATATATCCGTACCGGCACCGAGGTCGAGGCGATCGACACCGTGGGCGAGTCCTTCGACCACGTGGTGACCGCCAAGGTGCTCACCAAGACCCCGCACCCCGATAGCGACCACATGTATGTGTGCTCGGTCGACGTGGGCGACAAGAACCTCGACCCCGACGGCAATCCCGCTCCGCTGCAGATCGTCTGCGGCGCGCAGAACTTTGAGGCCGGCGACCACATCGTCACGGCCATGATCGGCGCAGTTCTGCCCGGCGACGTCAAGATCAAGAAGAGCAAGCTTCGCGGCGTCGTGTCCATGGGCATGAACTGCTCCGCGCGCGAGCTCGGTCTGGGCGGCGACCACTCCGGCATTATGATCCTACCCGAGGATACGCCCTGCGGCATGCCGTTTGCCGAGTATGTGGGCTCGAGCGACACCGTGCTCGACTGCGAGATTACGCCCAACCGCCCCGACTGCCTGTCCATGATCGGCATGGCCCGCGAGACCGGCGCCATCTTCGACCGCGATTTCCACGTTGAGCTGCCCGCCATCAAGGCCGAGACCGGCCGCGCGACCGACGACGAGCTTTCCGTCGAGATTGCCGACGAGGGCCTGTGCGACCGCTACGTTGCCCGCATCGTGCGCAACGTCAAGGTCGGCCCGTCGCCCGACTGGATGGTCAAGCGCCTTAACGCCTTGGGCGTGCGCCCGCACAACAACATTGTCGACATCACCAACTATGTGATGATGCTCACCGGTCAGCCGCTGCACGCCTTTGACCTGGACACCTTTGCCGAGCGCGATGGCCACCGTCGTGTGGTGGTTCGCGCCGCCCAGCAGGACGAGAAGTTCACGACGCTCGACGGCGAGGAGCGCGTGCTCGACGCCGGCATGGGCCTCATCACCGACGGCGAGCGCCCCGTGGCGTTGGCCGGCGTTATGGGTGGCATGGATTCCGAGATCGAGGACGATACCGTTGACGTGATGGTCGAGAGCGCCTGCTTCAACGCCGGCCGCACCTCGCACACCAGCCGCGACCTTTCGCTGATCTCCGACGCCTCCATTCGCTTTGAGCGCCAGGTCGACGAGACCGGCTGCGTGGACGTCGCCAATGTGACGTGCGCGCTCATCGAGGAGATCGCCGGCGGCGAGGTTGCTCCCGGCTATGTGGACGTGTTCCCCGCGCCCAAGACCATCAACAGCATTAAGCTGCGCCTGGCCCGCGTACACGCCATCTGCGGTGCCGACATCGAGCCCGACTTTATCGAGCGTTCGCTCACCCGCCTGGGCTGCACCGTCGAGCGCGACGGCGAGGACTTCATGGTTACCCCGCCGAGCTTCCGCCCCGACCTACCGCGCGAGATCGACCTCATTGAGGAAGTTTTGCGCCTGTGGGGCATGGGCCGCGTGACGGCGACCATCCCGGCTGCTAAGAACCACATTGGCGGCCTGACCCGCGAGCAGAAGCTCACCCGCAAGGTTGGCGAGATCCTGCGCGCCTGTGGCCTCAACGAGACCACGACCTTTGGCTTTGCCGCCCCGGGCGATCTGGAGAAGATCGGCATGCCCACCGAGGGTCGCGGCTGCCCCGTGGTGCTTATGAACCCGCTGGTGGCCGAGCAGACCGAGATGCGTCGCTCGCTGCTGCCGGGCCTGCTACAGTCTGTGGCCTACAACGAGGCCCACGGCACGCCCAACGTGCATCTGTACGAGGTCGGCAGCCTGTTCCGCGGTCGCGAGAACGCCAGCCTGCCCAAGGAGACCAAGTCCGTGGCGGGTGTGCTCTCGGGCCAGTGGAGCGAGCAGTCCTGGAACATGAAGTACCGCAAGCTGCGCTTCTTCTTTGGCAAGGGTATTGTCGAGGAGCTGCTCGCCCAGCTGCGCATCGAGAAGGTTCGCTTCCGTCCCGTCGAGGGCGAGGGCTATGCCTTCCTGCAGCCGGGTCGTGCTGCCGAGGTGCTCTCGGGCGGTACCGTGCTGGGCTGGGTCGGCGAGATTCACCCCGAGGCGCGCGAGGCAATGGGCATCGATGAGGTCGTCGTTGCCTTTGAGCTCGATCTGGACAAGCTGATCAAGGGCGCCCGCAATCAGGAGAACTACCGCGAGTTCTCGCAGTACCCGGCCGTTGAGCATGACCTTGCTATCGTGGTCGACAACACTGTGACCTGCGAGGATCTTGAGCGTCGTATTACGAGTGCCGGCGGCAAGCTGCTCGAGGGCGTGCGTCTGTTCGACGTCTACCGCGATCCCATCCGCATCGGTGCGGGCAAGAAATCCATGGCCTTTGCGCTTACGTATCGCTCCGACGACCACACGCTCACCAGCGAAGAGGTCGAGAAGGCGCACCAGAAGATCGTTACCAAGGTGTGCAAGGGCGTAAACGGCGAGGTCCGCGGATAGTGCTTGCGCCGGATATAGGCCAGCGGTGGCTGCCGCCGAGTCTTACGTGACTGCTGTTCTCGGTATAAGGCACCGTTGAGCCTGCATATATGACACGCGCATTACATAACGGCGTGCTGCTTTGTCGGCAGCGCGCCGTTTTGCTATGATAGCCCGCGTCGTGTTACGAGTCTGACAATACGTAACACTGGCAAGGTGATTCAGGCGGCGTTGCAATTCCGTGCGCCGACAACCGGGAGGCGTACATGCACATTCCAGATAATTATCTGTCCCCGCAGACCGATGCCGTCATGGCGGTGGCGATGGTGCCCGTTTGGGTCCACTGCATCAAGAAGGTGCGCGCCACGCTCGATCGCGAGCACATGGCTTTCCTGGGTATCTGCGCCGCATTTTCCTTCTTGCTCATGATGTTCAACGTGCCGCTGCCTGGCGGCACCACTGGTCACGCTGTTGGCGGCGCGCTCATCGCGCTGCTGCTGGGCCCCGAGGCCGCGGCTATCGCTGTCTCGGTCGCGCTGGCGCTGCAGGCGCTGCTGTTTGGCGACGGCGGCGTTCTGTCCTTTGGCGCCAACTGCTTTAACATGGCCTTTGTGCTGCCGTTTGCCGCTGCTATTGTGTTCCGTGCGCTCAACAGCCGTCTGCACGACAAGAGCTGGGGCACCTCGGTTTCTGCCATCGTGAGCGGTTGGGTCGGCCTGTGCCTGGCGGCCCTGTGTGCGGCGATCGAGTTCGGCATTCAGCCCATGCTCTTCACCAACGCTTCGGGCGCTCCGCTGTACTGCCCCTTCCCGCTGTCCGTGGCTATTCCGGCCATGTTGATCCCGCATATGCTGGTTGCCGGCGTGATCGAGGGCGTGGCGACGGCTGCCATCTACGGTTTCATTAAGAAGACGGCGCCGAGCGTTATCGTCGGGCCCGAGGCCGTCGATGGCCAGCTTGCTACCGAGGTCACTGCTGCCAAGAAGACCTCGCTGATTCCCACGATCATTCTGGTCGCCGTGCTTGTCGTGGCTACGCCGCTCGGCTTGCTTGCCACCGGTGACGCCTGGGGTGAGTGGGATGCCGAGGGCGCCGCGACCGCCGTTCAGGAGGCTGGCGACGACAGCCTGCAGGCTTCGGTCGGCCTCGACACCCCGACTTTTGCCGACGCTCTGCCTACGGGTGATTACCTGCAGGCCTATTCCGAGGAACAGGGCCTTGGCTTTGCCGGCCAGGCTGCCATGTATATCCTGTCCGGCGTGATTGGCGTGGCGGTGCTCACCATCGCATTTCGTCTGATCTCGCTGACGGTTAAGGAAAGCGGTGCTCATGGCAATAGCCGAGCTGCCTAGCTGGCTTGCGGTCGAGCAGCGTTACGAGTCCGCGGGGGCTCGTCATCGCGTGATGCAAAAGAATGTCCTGCACCTGGCGAGCCTGCTTGAGCGGGTTCGCCTGGGTGGAGGCGCGCACGAGGGCGGGTCGATGATCGACCGCGCCCTTTCTTCCGTTTCGGCGCCGGTGCGCCTGGTGGGGATGTTCGTTTGCGTCCTGTGCGTGTGTCTGACGCAGAGCCCGCTGTACCTGATGTTGATGGCGGCGGTCGCGTTGGTGCTGGTCGCGGTGCGCCCCGCACGCGGGCTGCGCGCGACCTTTGTACCGGCACTTGGCGCCACGGGGCTCGCGGTGGTTCTGGTGCTGCCTGCCCTGCTGCTGGGCGCGTCTGCCACGGGCGCCATGCTCAAGATCGCGCTCAAGACCTTCATTAATGTGTCGTTGGTGCTGGGCGTTTCGTGGACCCTCACGTGGAGCCGCATGTCGGCGGCGCTCAAGATGCTGCATCTACCCGACGAAGTTATCTTTACGTTTGATATGGCGCTCAAGCACATCGAGGTGCTGGGTCGCACGGCGCACAATCTGTGTGAATCGGTCATGCTGCGCAGCGTTGGCCGTGCGCCTGAGGGATTTTCGCGTACCGATTCGATCGCGGGTATCATGGGCATGACCTTTATCAAGGCGATGGAATGCAGCCGCGCAATGGATGAGGCTATGCTTTGCCGCGGCTTTGCCGGTGTGTATCCGGCGCCCGCGCGCGCCGGGTTTGGCTGGCGCGATGCGGTCTATGCGGCCGGCGTGGCGCTGCTGGCAGTGTTGTGCGCCGTGCTGTAGGCGCTGCTGGTTTCGACTGGGGATGCAAATGGGGAAGGGCGACGTTTTGGCAAACGATACAAATGGCGCGATGGGCGTGAGCGGTGCTGCTAGCGCCGAGGCCACGCCGCTCATCGAGTTTCGCGACGTAGTGTTTTCCTATGCGGGGCATACGGTTGTCGATGGTGTGTCGCTGCAGGTCGATCGTGGTGAACTCGTTGCCCTGCTCGGTCCCAACGGCTGCGGTAAGACGACGATTATGCGTCTTATTAACGGCCTTGAACTCGCGGACGCAGGGGCATACCTGTTTGACGGGCACGTGATCGATGCGGTGTTTCTAAAGGATTCCGCGGCCGCTCAGCGTTTTCATCAGCGCGTAGGTTTTGTGTTTCAAAATGCCGATGCTCAGCTGTTCTGTGCCACGGTGGGCGAGGAAGTCGCTTTTGGCCCGGCTCAAATGGGGTTGCCGGCGGGCGAGCTCGAGCGTCGCGTGCGCGATGCCATGGAACTGTTTCAAGTTGTCGACCTGGTCGATGCCTCGCCCTATCAGCTCTCGGGCGGGCAAAAGAAGCGCGTTGCGCTGGCTGCGGTGGTGTCGATGAACCCGGATATCTTGGTCCTCGACGAGCCTACCAATGGGCTCGACGAGGATTCATGCGACATTGTGGTCAACTTCTTGCTGGCCTACGTCGCGGCGGGTAAGACGGTCTTGATGAGCACGCATCACCAGGATTTGGTGCGACGCCTGGGCGCCCGCGCCATCTATATCGATCGATATCACCATGTGGTCGAGGCGCCTTCGCCGTCGTATGGAACCGAAAGCGGTGCTACGGACTAGTTGCTGCGTAGAGCGTGCGTAGCCGCTCGCGCGGCTTCGCCGTGATGGTATAGTTATCCAGGTTTTTATGGGGGTGGCTATGCCAAGCTGGAACATTCATATCGCTCAGACGGAGCGTTTGCTGGAGCGCACTGGTGCGCTTGCCAAGAGCGTGCGCGACCGCAATGCCTTTTTGTTTGGCTGCGTGGTTCCGGATATCTTCGTGGGCTATATGGTCCCTGGCATCGCCGACCCCATCCCGTACCGCATTACGCACTTTGCCAAGCCTGAGCCCATCCCTAAGCCTCGTGAGCATGAATTCTGGGATACCTATGTGGCACCGTTGCTTAAAAGTTCGCCCACCGGTGCGCCGGCCGCGGCGACCTCGATTATCGAGGAGCGCGAGCGGCTGAATCGCGTGCACTATCCCCAGCGCTACAAGGATGCCGAGCCGGTTGCCGGTCCCGGCGCTCGTGAGTTCTCGCTTGCGTCCGAGGACGTGGCTCAGTCGTTGCTCGATTTGACACTGGGCGTCTGGTCGCATCTGGTGGCCGATACCGTATGGAATACGCGCGTGAATCAGTACCTGGAGGCGCACGGCGGCAAGCCGTGCGAGGAGTTTCGCATTAAAAAGCAAGGCGACTTTGACTGGTTTGGCAAGACGCTTGGCATTGTTTCGATTCCGCGCGCGACCGATCGCCTGTATACTGCGGCGACGCGTTTTGGGCAGTATCCTATCCATAAGGAGTATGTGCTCAAGGCCATCGGCGTTATGCACGAAATCGTGCGCGAAAACCCCGGTGAGCCCGACCATCCGCCATACCGCCTGCTGACCGAGGAGTTCTTCGACGCGACGTTTACCGAGGTCATCGAGCTGACCGAGGCGGGCTTTGCGGCTCGCGTTGCCGCTTCTGACGTCCCCGCAGTCCCTCTGATCGCTAGCTGCTAGCCGGCCGGCTTGACGGCGAGCAGTTCATCCCAATTGACCAACGGCTCCCGTCGCAGGGTTTCTGCGGCGGTGCGTTCCTGATCGGTCTTTGGGATGTAGGGGAGCCCCGCCTTTTTATGGATGAGCTCGGCGATGTTGTTAAAGCTCTTCGTGTCTTTGATTTGCTCATAGGTTATCTGGATAACGTCATAGCCCATGCTTGTGAGGGCGGTGGTGCGCTCGGCATCAGAGAGACTTGCGGCTTCGCCACCGTGGGCGGAACGGCCTTGGCATTCCAAGATGACGCCCATGCTGTTGGTGGCACTTTCGATGAGGATATCGGCGTAGCAGCAGGTTTTGTCATACAGTGAGCGCGCGGCGTCGCTGAGTGGGATGCGCACGTTGTTTGCGATGTTGATGCCCATGCCGCCCTCGTTGCGGGGGAGCGAGACAAGCATGGAAGTCTGTACTTCGAAGGGCGAGGCGGTCTGCCCCGTCATGTGCTCGGCCGCCCAGCGCAGTTGTTTAACGCCGCGCAGGCCTGCGGCCTGCTTGGTGAACGCGGCGATATCCGCTGCGGAAAGAAGCGGCGTGCGATTCCACAAGTTGGTGCCATTGCCTTTGGTGTCGACAACACGCTCCCAGCCACAGTTGGGTGGAATGAGCTTAAGCGAAATGGCTTCATCGAGTTGTTGTTGCGTTCGCTCGCAGGGCTTAAACACTGCAAAGGAGCCGCACATCTCGTAGCAAGCCATGAGTAACTGGTTGCGTGAGACCTGCGTAGCAAGGTTGAGCAGCGTAAACTCGGGCGACGTGACATCAAATCCATGCTCAGTCTGCCTAAACGACCCAGGAGGCGGCTCTTGGGTTAGCAGACGGCTATGAAATAGCTTTCCGTTCGCGCGCTGTTTTCTTTCGCCCACGAATCTCCAAACTGGTGTGCCGAGCAAGTCTTTAAATACTGGTTGTTTTGAGTAATGCACCAAGCGATGGTCATGGTCGGGCGGCAGGATTGCCGGATAGAGTCCTAGTATCTGGGGCGGGATGCGATAGTACTGAAAAGCTGTGGGTCCGCAAGCGAGAAATGACATGGCAATCCGATCGTTCGAGCGTTGTTTGGGCTAGAAAGGCTATCGGTTTCGGAAGTGCGGGGAAAAAGACAAACAGGCAAAGCACAAGCGGTATTTGAGCCAACTTTATCAGGGGTTTTGTTGAAATAAAAGGGCTTGTGTTCGGAGGTAAGCAATTTTTCCCCGCACTTCCGAAAACGCGGTCGATCTGACTCTTGCTAAAACGATTTAGCAGCGTCGGTTAAGGTGTGGGTTTGCTACCGGGCGAACACTTTTAGCGCTTGGGGCTTTATTTTTTGGGCCTCGGAGGGCGGATTTCGCGCTTTTGGTAAAGAAATGGGTGCGTGTCATGCCGTGCGGTAGGCATCGGCGCACAGAAAAAGGGCCCGGAAGGCTTTGCCTTCCGGGCCCTTTGCAATGCAAGTGTGCTTGCAAGTGCGATTTAGCGCACCTGAGCGACGTAAGCGACGTTGGTCGAGGAGACCTTGTCCTCGAGCTGGACGCTCATACGGGGATCGCCGGCGGTAGCGACGGTCAAATCGCCAGTCTTGACGTAGCCGAGCTCCTTAGCGGTCTCGATCGCCTTGACGATCGTGCCGTTGACGGTGCCCTGGGTAATCTCGGCCTGGTGCGGGATAACGCCCCAGTACATGATCATCTGCTGGACGGCCCACTCGTGGCGGGAGAACGCGCAAATCGGCATGTTGGGACGGAAGTGCGAGATCAGGCGAGCGGTACGACCGGTGGTCGTCGGCACGGTGATGCACTTGGCGCCAACGGTGGTGGCCATGTTCACAGCGGACATACCCACAACGTTGTTGACGACGCGGGTGCCGTGAGCGTCAGCCGGAACCTCGAGCGGAGCGTGAGCCGGGAGGTACTTCTCGGTCTCGAGAGCAATGCTGGCCTGCATCTTGACGGCCTCGACCGGGTACTTACCGGCAGCGGACTCGCCAGAGAGCATAACGGCGTCGGTGCCGTCGTAAATGGCGTTAGCAACGTCGGCAACCTCGGCGCGCGTCGGGCGCGGGTTCTGCTGCATGGAGTCGAGCATCTGCGTAGCGGTGATGACGGGCTTGTAGGCCGCGTTGCACTTGGCGATGATCTCCTTCTGGATGTGGGGAACGAGCTCGGGCTTGATCTCGATGCCCAGGTCGCCACGGGCGACCATGATGCCGTCGGAAGCTTCGAGGATCTCGTCAAAGTTCTCGACGCCCAGGGCGCACTCGATCTTCGGGAAGATCGTCACGTGCTCGCCACCGTTCTCGCGGCAAAGCTTGCGAATGCCGCGGACGGACTCGCCGTCACGGATGAAGGAAGCGGCGATGTAGTCGATGTTCTCGGTCAGGCCAAAGAGGATGTCCTGACGATCGCGCTCGGTGATGGCGGGCAGCGAGATGTTGACGTTGGGCATGTTGACGCCCTTGCGCTCGCCGATCAGGCCGTCGTTCTTAACGACGCAGGTCATGTCCTGGCCGTCGACGGACTCGACCTCGAGGGCAACCAGACCGTCATCGATTAGGATGAGGGAGCCCTTCTCGACCTCGGAGGGCAGAGCCAGGTAGTCGAGGGAGATGTGCTCAGAGGTGCCGTGGAAATCCTCGGACGTGGGCTGAGCGGTGACGACGATCTTGTCGCCGGTCTTGACGGCAACCTTCTTGCCGTCGACCAGAAGGCCGGTGCGGACCTCGGGGCCCTTGGTGTCGAGCAGGATGCCGACGGGCAGACCGAGCTCCTTGGAAATACGACGGACGCGCTCGATGCGACCGTGGTGCTCGTCGTAGGATCCGTGCGAGAAGTTAAAACGGGCGACGTTCATGCCCGCCTTGATCATCTCGCGGATGGTCTCGTCGCTATCGCAGGCGGGACCCATGGTGCATACAATCTTGGTGCGCTTGTACATTCAGACCTCCATCTGACATCGTCTTGCGCTGATAGATAAACCATAAGAAATAAAACTGAGATGATTATAACGAAATGACGACCGAATACCCTCAAAAATCGACCGTATGCCGAATTAGAAGTTCATTTTTTGCGGAAAAACGGTATATGCAAAAACTTTACCAACCGTTCTAACCGCTGCTATCTGGGCGATATTTTAGTTTGGCGACGCACCGAAGAAAAAACGTTTTATCAATGTTGAACATCATACGGTCTGCACCGTTGCACCCGAGCCGTGTTTCCAATTGGAATGTTTTGGCTAGACGCGCCGCTTTGGGGTACCATAGCTCCACTATCAACTGCCGCTCAGCACGGCAGCCTTGATGAGCCCTTGCCCTTCTCCTGGGAATTATGATCGGGCATCAATCTGCTGAGTGGCCCGAATCCCAGGAGGGGACTCTATATGCAAAAGGAATACCTGTCCGCCGCGGCGGAGGTACTCAGCGACCAAGGTGTCGATGAGAACCTCGGCCTGAGCAACGACGAGGCGTCGTCGCGCCTCGCCAAGACAGGCCCTAACAAGCTCGAGGAAGCCGAGAAGACGCCGTTGTGGAAGCGTTTCTTTGAGCAGATGGCCGACCCCATGGTCATCATGCTGATCGTTGCCGCCGTCATCAGCGCGCTCACGGGCATGGTCAAGGGTGAGGCGGACTTTGCCGACGTCGCCATCATCATGTTCGTCGTTATCGTCAACTCGGTGCTGGGCGTGGTTCAGGAGGCCAAGAGCGAGGAAGCTCTCGAGGCATTGCAGGAGATGAGCGCCGCGCAGTCCAAGGTTCTGCGCGACGGCAAACTCGTGCACCTGCCGAGCGCCGAGCTCGTGCCCGGCGATGTGATCATGCTCGAGGCGGGCGACTCCGTCCCGGCCGACTGCCGCGTGCTCGAGAGCGCCACGATGAAGATCGAAGAGGCTGCACTCACCGGCGAGTCCGTGCCTGTCGAGAAGCATGCCAACGTGATCGAGCTCGCCACCGGCACCGATGACGTGCCGCTCGGCGACCGCAAGAACATGTGCTACATGGGTTCCACCGTTGTATACGGCCGCGGCCGCGCCGTCGTGGTCGGCACCGGCATGAACACCGAGATGGGCAAGATCGCTGGTGCCCTGGCCGAGGCCAAGGAAGAGCTCACGCCGCTGCAGGTGAAGCTCGCCGAGCTCAGCCGCATCCTCACCATTATGGTTATCGTCATCTGCGTCGTCATCTTTGGCGTTGATATCATCCGCCACGGCGTGGGCAACGTCCTCACCGACCCGACAGCCTTGCTCGATACCTTTATGGTTGCCGTCTCGCTCGCCGTCGCCGCCATCCCCGAGGGCCTGGTCGCCGTCGTGACCATCGTGCTGTCGCTTGGCGTGACCAAGATGGCCAAGCGCCAGGCAATCATCCGCAAGCTCTCTGCCGTCGAGACTCTCGGCTGCACGCAGACCATCTGCTCCGACAAGACTGGTACCCTTACCCAAAACAAGATGACCGTCGTCAAGCACGAGCTCGCTGCGCCTAAGGAGAAGTTCCTGGCCGGTATGGCCCTTTGCTCCGATGCCCAGTGGGACGAGGAGCTGGGCGAGGCCGTGGGCGAGCCGACCGAGTGCGCGCTCGTCAACGACGCCGGCAAGGCGGGGCTCACCGGCCTGACTGCCGAGCACCCGCGCGTGGGTGAGGCACCGTTCGACTCGGGCCGCAAGATGATGTCCGTGGTCGTCGAGACCCTGGACGGCGAGTATGAGCAGTACACCAAGGGCGCGCCCGACGTGGTGATCGGCCTGTGCACCCATATCTACGAGGGCGATAAGGTCGTCCCCCTGACCGAGGAGCGTCGCGCCGAGCTCGTGGCCGCCAACAAGGCCATGGCCGACGAGTCCCTGCGCGTGCTGGCGCTGGCAAGCCGCACCTACACCGAGGTCCCGGCCGATTGCAGTCCCGCCGCGCTCGAGCATGACCTGGTCTTCTGCGGCCTGTCCGGCATGATTGACCCGGTCCGCCCCGAGGTCGCCGACGCCATCCGCGAGGCGCACGACGCCGGTATCCGCACCGTCATGATCACGGGCGACCACATCGACACCGCCGTGGCCATCGCCAAGCAGCTAGGTATCGTCACCGATCGCAGCCAGGCCATCACGGGCGCCGACCTCGACCGCATGAGCGACGAGGAACTCGACGCGCACATCGAGGACTACGGCGTGTACGCCCGCGTCCAGCCCGAGCACAAGACACGCATCGTCGAGGCTTGGAAGTCGCGCGACCAGATCGTGGCCATGACGGGCGACGGCGTCAACGACGCCCCGTCCATCAAGCGCGCCGACATCGGCGTTGGCATGGGCATCACCGGTACCGATGTCACCAAGAACGTCGCCGACATGGTGCTTGCCGACGACAATTTCGCCACCATTATTGGTGCCTGCGAAGAGGGCCGTCGCATCTACGACAACATCCGCAAGGTCATCCAGTTCCTGCTTTCGGCCAACCTTGCCGAGGTGTTCTCGGTGTTTATCGCCACGCTCATCGGCTTTACCATCTTCCAGCCGGTGCAGCTGCTGTGGGTGAACCTGGTCACCGACTGCTTCCCCGCGCTCGCGCTGGGCATGGAGGATGCCGAGGGCGACATCATGAAGCGCAAGCCGCGCAACGCCAAGGACGGTGTCTTTGCCGGACATATGGGTCTGGACTGCGTGGTCCAGGGCCTAATCATCACCGTGCTGGTGCTGGCGAGCTTCTTTGTGGGCGTGTACTTTGACATGGGCTACATCCACATCGCCGATATGATCGCCGGCAATGCCGACGAGGAAGGCGTGATGATGGCGTTCATCACGCTCAACATGGTCGAGATATTCCACTGCTTCAATATGCGCAGCCGTCGTGCGTCGCTGTTCACCATGAAGAAGCAGAACAAGTGGCTGTGGGCTTCCGCCGCGCTGGCACTGGTGCTGACGGTGATCGTTACCGTGCAGCCGACGCTTGCCGAGATGTTCTTTGGCCCTGTGACGCTTGAGCTCAAGGGCGTTCTTGCCGCGCTGGGCCTGGCCTTCCTGATCATCCCGCTGATGGAGATCTACAAGGCGATCATGCGCGCGGTCGAAAAAGAGTAACGTTCCTGTCCGGGCCTGACCGCCTGCGGGGTTTCCACGGGCACGTCCTCGCCGCTTTGCGGCTGCGGGATGTGCCCTTAGGAAACCCCTTCCGGCGGGCGGGCCCTGCGGTATCCTTGTTGGCTTTTCTCCCGCGCGGATGATAAAGGGCTGGGGGAAAGTTTGTGAGCTGGTCGGGCTTTGCCCGGCCAGCTCTTTTTGATTTAAAATACCTGCTCAGTTGTGATTTTGGGTGCTGGGAGGCATTTGTGGGCAAGGCTAAGGCTAAGGCGAAGAAAAAGACGACGGGGGCGCGGGCTAAGCGTGATCGTCGTCGGAAGCTCGCGACCGAAGCCCCTGCATCTGCTGAGGAGTTGCTGGCGAGTGTACCGGGGCTTGACGCGCTGCAGGATGTTCCGGCGTTCGATGACCTGCCGGTCGATGCGGCTCAGCAGGCTGCATTTGACGACTTTTGCGCGCAGGCCGAGGAGCCCGAGCAGATGCAGCTCGGCGCCGTGGTGCGCCTGGACCGTGGGTTTCCGTTGGTGGCGACTGCCGATGACGCGTTTCGTGCCGAGCATGCCGTAGGGTTTGCCAAGTCGCGTGGCGAGGACGAGGTCTTGCTGCCCGCTGTGGGCGACCGCGTGGCGGTTCGCCGTGCCCCCGGGCACGACATGGGCGTGATCGAGTGCGTGCTGCCGCGCCGTACGAGCTTTGAGCGTTGGCGTGGCCGTGCCCGCGGTGAGCGCCAGGTGCTCTGCTCCAACGTTGACAGCGTGCTGATCGTGCAGGCGCTCGGCGCCGGCGAGGTGCTGCTCGATCGCGTGGCGCGCTCACTGGTGTTGGCGCTCGATTGCGATGCCGAGCCGGTAGTGGTGCTCACCAAGGCCGACCGCTGCGAGGCCGATGAGCTCGAGCGCGATCTGGACCGCGTGCGCCGTCTGGTGGGTCCGGGCGTGCGCGTGATCGTGACGTCTTCTGCTGAGGGCCTCGGCCTGGACGAGGCGCGCGCCTGCGTGCCGGCTGGGAGCTGTGCCATGATCTTGGGCGAGTCGGGCGCCGGCAAGTCGACGCTGCTCAATGCACTGCTGGGCCACGATACGTTGGCGACCGGCGGTGTGCGCGAACGCGACGACCAGGGCCGTCACACTACCGTCGCGCGCGTGATGGTGGCGCTACCGGGCGACGCCGGCGTGATCGCCGATGCCCCGGGCCTGCGCAGCCTACCGCTCGTGGGTCACGAGCGGGGTCTGGCGCGCGCCTTCCCCGAGATTGTCGAGGCATCGCGTGCGTGCCGGTTTGGCGATTGCACGCATACCCATGAGCCGGGTTGCGCCGTTCACGAGGCCGAGGACGCCGGGCAGATCGACAGCCTGCGTTTGGAAACGTTCCAAAACTTGGCGTCATCCATGCGCGTGAGTGCTCAAATGCTCGATCCCGATGTTCATCTGTAATTGATTTTTCCTATGACAGCCGTCTCCCAACTGTTCGGGAGACGGCTTTTTTGCTGCGGAAAAGCCTCGAAACATGCAGTTTGTTGACGTACTGACCAAAACTTTGCCACGAGCTTGACGGGCTGGTCAGCTTTTGGTCAGCGATTGGTTTGACATCGAAAACCAAAATCGCAATTGCGCCGCTTTGCACTCTGACCGCCCAGACAATGGTGGTACGGGCATTCGCCCGGCACTGCCATGAGAGGAGCGGCCGTGAACAAGAGCAAACGCATCGCCATCAGTCTGGTCGCGGGCGTGCTCGCTGCTCTGCTCTGCATGGTTTACGGCTCGTCGATCCGCTCGCAAGCCGAACAGGTCCAGGCCGAGACTTTGGCAAAATACGGCGGCGACCGCGTTGAGGTGTGCGTCGCGGCGCGCGATATCGATGCGGGCGAGACTCTCGACGAGACTAATGTCATAACCCAGGAATGGCTGACAAGTCTGCTGCCTCGTGACGCGCCGACCGAGCTGCGCCAGGTGCGCGGCGACGTGACGACTTCGCGTATTCCCAAAAACGCCGTGATCTGCAATGTCTACACCAAGGCCGAGAGCCACAAGCTCGAGGTGCCTAAGGGCAAGGTCGCCGTTTCGGTGGCGGTCGATGCCGAGCGCTCGGTCGGCGGTGCTACGGGCGTGGGCAGCTACGTGGATGTGTATGTGCAAAAAGACGGCGTAACCGATCGGCTGTGCGGCGCGTACGTGATCGATACCAGTGAGGATTCCGGTGCCACGCGCGAGGGCAAGATCGAATGGGTGACGCTGGCGGCTGACCCCGAAGACGTCAAGGAACTGCTGGGAGCTTCGGGCAAGGGAACGGTCAGCTTGACGATTCCCGCCACGGCGCGCGGCAAAAAGAGCGGAGGCGACGAGTGATGAAGGCGATCTGGCTTGCGTGCTGCGCGTGCGGCGATTACGGGCTGTTGCAGCGGGAAGTCGAGGGTCGTGATGCGGGTGCACAGGTGCTTCGCGTGGGTGACCTGGACGGGCTGATTTCCATGGCGCGGGCGTTTCCGTCGCGCCGCGGGGCTGCCATCATCGCGGCGTCTCTGTTTGATACCGAAGATGTGCGCAAGACTGTTGCGCGCCTGACGGCCGAAGGCCGCGTGAGTCGCGTGGTCGTGTTGATAGAAGCACTCGATCCGTCGGATATCGAGGGACTGTTTCGCGCAGGGGCGACCGAGGTCATCGCTGCGCACAGTATATGCGGCAACGGGCGCGCGGGCGGGGGAGCGGTTGATTCCGATCGGCGCATGACGATTGAGCCCGATGCTTTTGTTGATAGGGAACCCGGGGCGCCTCGCGCTACAAGAGGCCCGCGTGTTGATGATTATGGAAAAGCGGAAGCCGAGCATGGTCGGCGCTCCCGGAACCCCCTTGTATACGATGACGCTGGAGGGCCGGCGCAGCATGCTGGCGACTCCCCGGCTGTAGATATGGGATACGTGCACGGCGTGAATCTGGCGGATGAACTCGACGAAGTTGAGGGCTTTGCCGGGTGCGGCGAGTTGTCGCTGATGCAGCATGAGCAGATTGCACAGAACGAGCCTGCCTCGCAGACCGAACAAGCTGCCATGCCGGCTTGGACGCAGCGTGTGGTTGCGGCGGGGGAGACGGGGACGCTGTCACCGACGCCCGCCCCGCCGCCTCCGATGCCGCCGGCAGACGCTGCCGCTTCGCCGCATCGAGCTCCGGTCATCTGCGCCATTTCGGGTTCGGGCGGGTGCGGCAAGTCGACGATCGTTGCCACCATGGCACACACATCGTCGCTGTTGGGCTTGCGTGCCGCCGTGCTCGACCTGGACCTGATGTTCGGAAACCTTTACGACTTGTTAGGCGTCGATACTCCGCGCGATATGGCGGCACTTATCGAGCCGGCGGCGGCGGGCGCGCTCACCGAGCCGGATATCGTGGCCGCATCGATGCGCGTGGCGCCGGGCGTTACGCTCTGGGGTCCCGTTGCGGCGCCCGAGCAAGCTGAGCTCATGGCACGTCCGGTGGAGCTACTGCTTGATGTCCTGCGTCGCGAATCCGACGTGGTCTTTATCGATACCTCGGTCTTTTGGGGCGATGCCGTGGCGGCTGCGGTGGCGGTGAGCGACCGTTGCCTGGTCGTTGGCGATGCGGCGGTGTCGTCCGCGGCATCGGCATCGCGCGTCATTGAACTGGCAAGTCGAGTAGGTGTGCCGCGCACGCGCATGAGCGCCGTGTTCAACCGGTTCGGTGCGCGCGGGGCAGACGAGGACGTCGCCATGCGCTTTGAGATTGCCTGCGCGTTGAGCTCCAAGATTCGTATCGCCGATGGCGGGCAGGATCTCGCCGCGCTCATGGCGTTTGGGCGCGCTGACGAGGCAGTGGGGCAGACCAGCGCTTTTGCGACCAGCGTGCGCGAGGCCACGCGCGAGATGCTCGTGGAACTGGGATGCGCCGTCGGCCCTTGGAGCGATATGGTCGCCGACCGTGCGACGCGTACCGAACGCCCGCGTATCCGCCTTCCCTGGTCGCGCGAGGGTGATTAGCGATGAGCCTGCAAACGAGGATTAAGGCTGCCGGCGCTGCAGCGGCGGCAGCGCCTGTAGATGCGGGGCGTCGCCGCGCGGTGAAACGACGCACTAAGCGCGCCGTGATGGACCGCATGGGTTACGACGAAGTGGCGCGTATCAGCGCCTATATCGACCCGGTACTTGCCCGCTCGGAATTGCGTCCCGCGGTGGAGGCGGCGCTCAATGTTGAGGAGCCGACCGATCTCGCGACGCCCGAGCGCGAGACCATCATCGACGAGATTTTGGATGACGTAGTGGGCTTGGGGCCGTTGCAGCCGCTCATCGAGGACGACACCGTTACCGAGATCATGATTAACGGCTGCCGCTCGGCTTTCTTTGAACGCGGCGGCGTCTTGCACCCCATCGAGCATGCGTTTGAGGATGATGAGCAGATCCGTGTGCTTATCGACCGCATCATCTCGCCACTTGGCCGCCGTATCGACGAGCGCAGCCCCATCGTCAACGCCCGCCTCAAAACGGGCTATCGCGTCAACGCGGTGATTCCGCCTGTGGCGATTGACGGACCGATTCTCACCATCCGAAAGTTCTCGGATCGCATCTGCTCGCTGGACGAGCTTGTGGGGCTGGGGTCGCTGCCGCTTTGGTATGCGCAGCTGCTGTCGTGCGCGGTGTCGCTGCGACAGGACCTGGCGGTTGCGGGAGGCACGGGATCTGGTAAGACCACCCTGCTCAACGCGTTGTCATGCGAGATTTCCACCGGCGAGCGCATCGTGACGATCGAGGACTCTGCCGAGCTCAAGTTTGCGCATCATCCGCACGTGGTGCGTCTAGAGGCGCGCGAGGCTTCAATTGAGGGCGAGGGCGCGGTGACGATCCGCGACCTGGTGACCAATGCCCTGCGCATGCGCCCCGACCGCATCGTGGTGGGTGAGGTGCGCGGTGCCGAGTGCTGCGACATGTTGCAGGCCATGAACACGGGCCACGACGGGTCGCTCACCACACTTCATGCGGGCTCAGAACAGGAGACCGTGGTACGTCTGACGTTGCTTGCGCGTTATGGCATCGATCTGCCGAGCGAGCTCATCGAGGAGCAGATTGCCATGGCGCTCGACGGCATCGTGATGTCCGAGCGCCACGCCGATGGCAGGCGCTTCGTCTCCTCGTATTCGGGGGTGCGTCGCGCCGCGTCGGGCGGCGTAGAGCTCGAGCGCTATGTGACTTTCAATGCCGCCGAGCGCACCTGGACGCTTGACCGCGAGCCGCCGTTTATCGCAGAAGGCCTGCGGTCGGGGACGCTCACACAAGAGGAGGTGGACGAATGGAGGTCGCTGTGCCCCTCGTCGTAGGGGGTTTGGCAGGGTTTTCTGTTGCGACGGCGTGCGGGGCGGAACCTCGTGTGCCGCAGGTGCCGCCGGCGGAGCTGGCGCGTCAGGCGCTCGAGACGGTGGCAGAGAAACTGCCGCGTGAGCTGGTGGAAAACGATCTGCTGAAAAAGATCGCCCGTTCGTGGGCATCGCTGGCTCCGGCGCATCGCCTTGGCCTCGTGATCGAAGATGCTTCGGGGCGCTTGGCGTTTCTGCTGCTATCGAGCGGTGTCTGCTGCGTTTTACTAACGATGGTGTCGTTATCGCCCCTCGGATTTGCCTTGGGACTTGTTGCTCCGATTGCCGTTGGCGCCGCTCGGGATGGCTTTGAGAGCCGGCGCGAGCAACACGATGCGGAAGAGGCCATGCCCGAGGCGTTTACCGCACTATCCATGTCGCTTGCCTCGGGACATTCGCTGGCCCAGGGCATGCACTTTGTGGGCGCTCATGCGCAAGAACCGGTGCATACCGAGTTTTTGCGGGTGGCGGCGGCGATCGATTGCGGCATCTCGGCGACCGATGCGCTCGATGACTTGCTCGTGCGCATCGACGCCCCCGGTCTTTCGCTTGTGACCTTGGCGCTTAAGGTGTCACAGCGCACCGGCGCTCCGCTTGCCGACTTACTGTCCGAGGCGTCGAGCATGGTGGGGGAGCGCATTGAGCTCAAGCGCCGCTTGGATGTCAAGACGTCGCAGGCTCGCATGTCGGCGCATATGGTCGCGGCGATGCCGGCGGGCATGTGCGCGGTGTTGGCGCTGCTTTCGGCAGATTTTCGTCGCGGTCTTGCGACGCCTGCCGGCGCGGGCGCTGTGGTGCTGGGTCTTGCCCTCAACGCCGTTGCCCTGGTGGTTATCCGGCGCATTATGCGGGTGGAGCTATGAGCGCCCCGGTTGCAGTCGCGGCTTGCCTGTGCGCCCTGAGTGTATTTGTCGCGACGGGTTTGGATCGGGCGGATGCACGCAAGATCGCAGGGGCCTGCAAGCGCGAGGCGGTGCTGGTCGCTGCCGCGGGTCGCTCGGTGGTCGATGCCCTGACCGCGCGAGTGAAGGGCGCGGTTGGAGCGGGCGGCCCGGCGCGAGTGTCGCTCGGCGAAGTGTCCGAGATGATCGATGTTGTGCGCTTGGGTCTTTCGGCCGGCCTTTCGTTTGATGCGGCGCTTGAGATTTTCTGCGCCAACCGCCGGTCAGTGTTGGCTCTTCGCCTTGAGCGGGCCTGCATGGCGTGGCAGGTGGGCGTGGGCACGCGTGAGGACGAGTTATTGGCCGCCGCGCGCGACCTGGACGTGCGAGCGCTCGAGACCTTTGCCATCACGGTGGGGCAGGCGCTCGCCCTGGGTGCCCCACTTGCCGAGACACTGGCCGCTCAAAGTCGCGAGATCCGTGCGGCTCATCGCGCCGCGGTCGAGCGCGAGATTGAGCGTGCGCCCGTCAAGCTGCTGATTCCCACCGGCACGCTCATCTTGCCGGCGTTGCTTCTGTCCATATTGGGCCCGCTGCTGGGAGCAGGCGGGATGATGTAGGGAGGAATACATGAACACGATGGTCGAAGTTGCTGACAAGGCTTGGAACTGGGCTTTTTGCCGGGCGATCCGCGCTCGCCAGCATGCCAAGGAGCTGTTGCGGGAGGAGAGCGCGCAGGGTACCACCGAGTACGCCATTTTGGTGGGCGTGCTTGTGGTGATCGCGATTATTGCCATCGTTGCATTTAAAGGCAAGGTCCAAGATCTATGGAACGCTATCAGCGAGGGCATCAACAGCCTGTAGAGGGCGAGCGCCCCATCGGGGTACTGCTGGTGTTTGCTTGCCTGACCGTGGCGATAGCGGCGGTGCTTTGGGGGCTTAACGCCGCGCGGCAGCAGCGTCCTGGGGCCGCCTTCGATTCGGGCTCAGATTCGGCGGTGGCGTCTCAAAAAGATGAGATGCGAGATGCGGACGATTCGGATGTCGCTGTCACGGCGCAAACCTTTCTGCGGACGCTCGACAAGCGGTCTGGCACTGCGACGGATTCACCTGAGGACAACGCGATTACGGTCCGGCTTGCATGGTCCGAGGACCGACCGATGACCGAGGCAGCGGCGGATATGTTACGCGCCTACCGCGAGGTGCCAACGGCCCAGCTCGCCCTGAGCGGCTATCTCGATATTAAGGGCAACGTATGGGGCGCCATCGTGCGCGATGGGCGCGGCTGGGTCGATATGGTGACGGTTGCCGCGGATGCTGGCGATGCTTCGTGTCGTCTGCGCGCCGTGCGTCTGGTCCCGCAAACAATAAGCTCAACGGAGGGATCGTGAAATGCATGGCGTTCTGCGTGAAGAGGTTGCCCAAGCGACTGTGGAATACGCCATCGTTACAGTGGCGCTGTTATCGATCGTGCTGGCGATCGCGGGGCTTTGGCGTGCTGGCACCGATGGGCGCTTGGCGGCGCTGGTTGAGCGGGCGGCATCCCATGGCGTTGCCTCGACGTCGGTTATCGACGCCGCTGCGGGCGCTAAGGACATCGCGTTGTATTGATATCGCGCGCGAGGACCGGGCGCAGTCTACGGTCGAGGCCGCTTTTTTGCTGCCGACGTTTCTGACGCTCATCCTTCTCGCACTGCAACCAGTGTGCCTGCTCTATACGCGCGCGGTCATGGAGTCTGCCGCCGCCGAGACCGCGCGGCTCATGACCACGACGACGGCGGAGGACGACGATCTTAAGGAGTTCACCCGCCGCCGGCTTGCCGCAGTGCCCAACGTTTCGATCTTTCATGCCGGCGGGCCGTTGTCGTGGGATATCGAGCTTGGCCGGGCCGGTGCGGGTGGCGTCTCGGCCGTGTCCGTTTCCGGCGAGGTCAGGCCGTTGCCTGTGATCGGTGCGTTTGCGCAGGCTATGGGTGGTACCGCCGAGGGCGGCTACGTTGAGCTCAAGGTCGATGTCTCGTATCAATCGCGTCCCGAATGGCTGGAGGGAGATTATGATTCGTGGATTGCTGCATGGGATTAAGCGTTTCTGGTCTAGATGCGTTTTGACGCGCCGTCCGAGCTGCCATCGCAAACGAGGCGGCTTTATGGGCCGCGCCGGTGTCGATCTGTTTATCGAAGACGGTGCCTACACCACGCTTTCTTCTGCCGTGGTCATCCTAGTGGTGCTCACGTTGTTGTTTTCGTCGACCGCGGCGATATGGAGCATGTCGCGTGCCGGGGATACCCAGGTGGCGGCCGATAGCGGCGCGCTGGCGGGTGCCAACGTAGTGTCGTCCTATCACACGGCTGCCACGGTGGTTGATGCGAGCATCTTGAGTCTGGGGCTGGCGGGGTTTGCCACAATCGGGACGGGCCTGGTCGCCATCCTCATCCCAGGTGCCGAACCAGTTGCCGGCAATATGGTCGACACCGGGATTGAGATCATTAAAACGCGCAACAAGTTTGCCAAAAGCGCATCGGAAGGCTTACAGAAAATCGAGACGGCTCTGCCATATCTGATCGCCGCGCGTGCCACGCAGGCGGTGTCGGCGCAGGATACCGATAGTGTGGCCTATACCGGTACGGCGCTTGCCGTGCCCAGGACATCCGAATCGGACTTCGCTGCGCTCAAAGGGTCAGAGATCTCGACCGATACCATTAAAGACACATCAGATGATTTAGAGCGTGCGGCCGAGGAGCTGCGGAAGGCTTCTGAGGACACGGCGAAGGCTAAAGAGCGCGCTTGGCTGGCGGATTGTGGCGGGTCGGACGAGAGTTCGATTGGCAAGTACTCGTGTATGTGGGAGCGTGCGAAAAAACTAGCAGAACTATCTGACAGCCAGAACCGTCATGAAAAGTCGAGCATCACATGGGAGCCGCAAATAGCGCTCGATCGCGCGAAAACCTATTACCGACAGCGCTTGGCGAATGAAAAACCTCAGGGATCGAGCGTCGAGATGAAAGCGCAGTCAGCCGCTCGAAAAGCGTTCTATGCCTATGCGATTGAAGAGGTCGATCGAGCATACATAAAAGATGATGGCGAACGGTTTTCTGCCTATATCCCACTATTGCCGCGTGTCCCAAACGAGGTGCGGCCGACCGAACTTTACACCGATGCCGCATGGCCTGTAAGCAACAACGACGGCAGAACATACCTGCATTATGGAGTCGAATGCCCCGTCTATCAGAAAGGGACTCCGAGTGGGCTGGCATCTGTTGCTGATTATGATGGTCGTGATACATGCGAAGCGTGCGGCTTCGGCGTGGTTACGCTTGGAAGCGCCCTCATGCCGCCATCGTTCATCGAAAACGGCTTCGAGTACCACTTTGACAAGTTCAAAGAGGCTCTGGAAGACTACGTCGACTGCCGCAACAAAGAACTCGAACTTGAGCGTCAGGCCGAGGATGAGGCCGGCCGTGCGGGCAATGCGTTTGACCAGGCCATTAAAGCGCTTTCGGGCAAGCGTCCGCGTATCGCTCCGCCCGGTCGCAACGGCGTGGTTGCCTTTGCGGCTTCGGGTGCCATCTCGAGCCCCGATGAGCTCAACTCTTCGTTTAACACGGCAGTCAGGCTTGGCGATCGCGGTGCTATCTCTGCCGCGGTGCTGGCGCCCGATGAGGCGACGGCGCAAAACAACGTGCTTTCGCGATTTTTCTCGACATTGAAGGAACGCTCGGGCGGCGTTGCCGGCGTGCTCGACGGCGTCATGGATGTTTGGGGACGGCTGCTCGTGGGATACGGTGATATCCAAGGTTCGGCCGACGAACTTATGGACGAGATGATTAAAGACCTAGGAGGGGGCAGCGGTGCGTTGGGCTCCATTGCATCGTGGCTCGGCGATACCGTTTCGGCGTCCGTGGCGGCGCTGGGTTTGGAACCGTGCGACTTGCGCCTGCGAAAGCCGGTGCTGACCGATTCCGCCAACGTCATTAAGAGTCCGGGGTCTGACATTGCTGGTCTCTCTCAAGCGCAAGACAAACTGCGAAGTATTCCGTTGGGCGTGACCGATCCCAAGGCGCTTTGCGAGGCGTTGGAATATCAAGTCGAACGCACCATTAGCGGTACGGTGTTCACGCTTGCGGAGATTCCTCTGCCCGGCGGCGGCTCCATCCCACTCACCGTCGATGTCGCGACACTGGTTGGCGCTCTGGGCGGTGGGTCGTAATGAGTATTCGCATGCGTCTGCGTGAGGAGCGCGCCCAAGCGACGGTGGAGATGGCAGTGGTTACGCCCGTTTTGCTGGTGCTGGCACTCATCGTGTACAACGTCATGATCTTTGCCGGCGCTGTCGCGCGCTTCGACCGCGTGGTGCCCGACATCGTGCTGGCGCACGCTGTGGCGCCGGGCGGGGAGGGTGACGAGAGCTCTGCCGATGCCTCGGCGACGGTTCAGACTCAAATTCTGAATGCCATGGAAGGCTATGACTTGCAGATCGAAGTGTCGAGCGAGCAAGGCGCGGAGGCATCGGATGGTGGCCTGCTCTCCCTATCCGGTACGTTTAGGACCTACACCTGCACCATGCACTATGAGCCGTGGCCGACTTCTCTCAGCATCGCTGGCGTTCCGCTGGGGGCGCCGACAACGTTGTCGCACGAGCGTGTGGTGACGGTCGATCCATGGCGTCCGGGGGTGGTCATGTGACCGCGGTCTCGTCCTACATCGCCTACGCGCGGGCACTCAATAGGCTGGGTTGGACGCCGGCCGAGTTTGTGGTGGCGGAGTCGTTTGTCGTGCGCCTGCGCGGCATGCTGGGACGGCGTCCGGTTGCCGCCAACGGCCTGCCGCTCGTCATGGCGTTTCCACGCTGCTCTTCGGTCCATACGTGTTTTATGGTCTATCCCATCGACATCGCCTTCATCGATGCACGCGGCAATATCCTCGCGCGCTACGAAAACGTATGTCCCTGGTGTATGCGCTCCTGCCCCGGCGCCTGGGCGGTATTGGAACGCCCTTCAATCCTCGCTACACCTCCCGCCCTCCAACAAGTGCCGGCGTAAGAGATTGGCGACAGCGGACTTTCGTCATACGAAATTGGGTAAGATGGAGGAGAAGGTGCATGGATGTTGAGATCCATCCGAACGCCAAAAAACACTTGACGGAAAAGCAGGTACTAGGTGCCTGGTTCGCGGTTACTGAGTGCATTCGCCGCGAGTCGGAGGACGAGCCGCCGAGATGGTTTGCCACTGGATGGCTTCCAGATGGTCGAAGTGTGGAACTTGTTCGGTCGAACTAATTCGTGGATGGCTCATTATTCATGCCCTGTCTCCGGTTCAGAAGAAATTCTGGCAAGAGATCGAGCGAGCTCGGCAGAGGGGTCGATGATGGGCAAGACGTATACGGCCGCTAATGGTCAGGTTGTAACGGATGAAATGATTGACGCGTGGTGCGAGTCGTACGAGCGCGGAGAGTTTCCGGATGGCGAACACACCGTTGGTGGGATCGTGCATGGACGGCCCCCGCTCTCAGGTGAGGGGACGGCAACGCTGTCGGTCAAGATTCCTCTGGGAATGAAGGAGGCCATTCGTCGACGGGCGGCTGCCGAGGGGATGACGCCAAGTGAGTTTGCCCGTGCGGCTCTGAGTGAAAAACTTCTTGCTGCCGGCTGATGCCTCTGACGTGCCGATTTATAGAACCGAGGCTGTGCTCAAAAACTTTTTTAAAATTCTCGGTTGACCGGAACGCGTCCTTGGTTATACTAATCAAGCCTTGAAACAAGGCACACCTCAAATGGCTGGGTAGCTCAGTTGGTAGAGCAGAGGACTGAAAATCCTCGTGTCAGGGGTTCGATTCCCTTCCCCGCCACCTTGAATTGACTAGGACCTCTGCAAAGGGGTCCTTTTCTTTTATACAGCCCCCACATGGAATCGAACCCCGTGAGGGCGCGGAGCTGAGTAAACGCGTAAGCGTTTGCCAGCGCAGCTCGCAAGGCGCGTAAGCGCCGCAGCGGTCCGTCCGCGCAGCGCGCGGACGCGATTCCCTTCCCCGCCACCTTGAATTGACTAGGACCTCTGCAAAGGGGTCCTTTTCTTTTATCGAGGGCTCTGCGGAAATTGCGTCCCGGAATTTGGCTTCAGAGTGGGATGCGTTTTCCGCTTTGATGTCGCTTGGGAAAGCGCGACCCGGAATCCGGCGTCAGAATGGGACGTGCTTTCCTTTTGCGGCCTTTGGCGGAAACTGCGTCCCAGATCTCGCGCTCAGAACGGGATGCATTTTCCGATTGAGGCCTCGAACGGAAAATGCATCCCAGTCTTTTGCGAAAAACGGGATGCGCTTTCCGGCGCTTACTTCCGACGTGCGCGCACATCTCGGCGCACCATCTCGGGCCCGCCCAGACATTCCTCCCACTTTTGCGCCACTTTGTAGACCGTTCGGTCGCCTGTCTGCATGCGCGGGTATACTCAAATCGATAGATATGTCATGCAAGAGCGATGCGGGCTTAGCCCGTATGATTCAAAAGGGGGCAGTGATGGAGAGGATACTCGGCGTTAATCTCTCTGGCTGGTTTATTCCCGAGCCTTGGGTGACCCCGTCGCTATACGCGGCGACCGGTGCATCCAACGCGGCCGAGCTGCAGGAGGCCATGGGCACCGCCGCCTATAACGAGCGCATGCGCCGTCATTACGAGACGTTTGTGAGCGAGGACGATTTCCGCCGCATGGCGCAGATTGGCCTCAATGCCGTGCGTCTGCCGGTACCCTGGTATGCCTTTGGCTCACAGGAGTCCGATGCCTCCTACATCTCGGTTGTCGATTACATCGACCGCGCGATTGAGTGGGCTGCCAAGTACAACATTCGCGTGCTGCTTGACCTGGCGACTGTGCCCGGTGGCCAGGGCGATTCCAACGATTCGCCCGCCACGCCGGAGGCTGTTGCCGAGTGGCATTCGTCCACTAACGGCCGCCATGTCGCACTCGACGTGCTCGAGCGCTTGGCCGAGCGTTACGGCGAGGCCGAGAGCCTGCTGGGCATTGAGCTGCTGGATACGCCGCAGATGAGTGTCCGCAAGAGTCTCTTTGCCATGACGGATGGCATTCCGGCGCACTACCTGCGCAATTTCTATCGCGATGCCTACGAGCTCGTCCGTTCGTATATGCCCGAGGATAAGATCGTCGTCTTTTCGTCTTCGGGGCATCCCAGCGAGTGGAAGCATTTTATGCGCGGCGCCAAGTACAAGAACGTCTACATGGACCTTCACCTGTACCATTACCGCGACGAGTATGCGCTCGATATCACGAGCCCCCGCGGGCTGACGACGGCGATTTCCCGTAACAAGCGCGAGCTTAAAGAAGCGATTTCGACTGGGTTCCCCGTGCTGGTGGGCGAATGGTCGGGCGCGGCGATCTTTGCCAACTCGTCGGTTACGCCCGAGGGCCGCAATGCCTACGAGCGCGTGTTTATCGCCAACCAGCTGGCTTCGTTTGCGCCGGCTGCCGGTTGGTTCTTCCAAACGTGGAAGACCGAGAAGCGCATTGCAGCATGGGACGCCCGCGCGGCGCTCGGTACGCTCGAGCGCGGCATGATTGAATAGGTTGATATGACGCAAAACAGCACCCATACGGGCAAACTCTATGTGGTCGGCACGCCCATCGGCAACCTGGGCGACCTGTCCCCGCGCGTTGGCGAGGCGTTTGCCGCCGCCGATGCCATCTGCTGCGAAGACACGCGTGTGACGTCAAAGCTGCTGATGCATCTGGGCATTTCCAAGCCGCTTGTCCGTTGCGACGAGAATGTGATCGCCAGCCGCGCCGTCGGCCTGGTCGACCGTCTGCTGGCGGGGGAGACCCTCGCTTTTGCCTCGGACGCCGGCATGCCGAGTGTGTCCGATCCCGGACAGGCGCTGGTCGAGGCGGCGCGTGAGGCCGATGTGCCCGTTGAAGTTATTCCCGGGCCCTCTGCTTGCGTCACGGCGCTCGTTTCGTCCGGCATTCCCTGCGAGCATTTTTTCTTCGAGGGCTTTTTGGGCCGAAAGCACGGCGACCGCGTGCGCCGTTTACAGCGCCTTGCCGTGGTGCCCGGCGCACTCATCTTCTACGAGTCTCCACATCGCATCGTGGCGACGCTCGAGGCCGTGGCGGAGGTCTTTCCCCAGCGTGAGGTTGCCGTCTGCCGCGAACTCACCAAGCTGCACGAGGAGGTCTTGCGCGGGCCCGCTGCTCAGCTTGCCGAGGAGCTGCGTGCTCGCGGCGAGGTAAAGGGCGAGATTGCGCTGGTCATCGCGCCGCCGAGCGAGGATGAGGAGGCCGGTATCGTGCCGGTTGGCGCCGCGGCAGCGGATCCCGACGAGGCCCTGCGCGAGGATATCCGCGCCGCGCTCGAGGAGGGGGAGCCCGCCTCTGCGGTGGCCAAGCGCCTGTCTCAGAAGTATTCGCGCCGCAAGCGCGATGTCTATGCCATGGTGCTCGATATGCAATAGATGGAGGATATCCAGCCCTTGCGCTAGAATCATCCCCTGTATGCAACGTTTTTCTGGAGGACAAACCCCATGGATCAAAGCAAGCCTTCGTTCTTTATCACGACGCCCATCTACTACGTCAACGCCGATCCGCACCTGGGCACGGCTTATTCCACCATCATCGCCGACGTTCAGGCTCGCTATCGCCGCTCCGCCGGCTATAACGTCAAGTTCCTGACCGGCATGGACGAGCACGGCGAGAAGGTCGCCGAGGCCGCAGCCAAGCACAACATGACGCCGCAGGAGTGGACCGACAGCCAGGCTCCGCACTTCAAGGAGCTTTGGAGCAAGCTCGAGATTTCCAACGACGACTTCATCCGCACCACCGAGCCGCGCCAGCATCATGCCGTGCAGTACCTGTGGGAGCGCATGAAGGAGTCCGGCTACCTGTATAAGGGCAGCTACGACGGTTGGTATTGCGTGCCTGACGAGACCTACTTCACTGATACGCAGGTCCAGAAGGGCGACGAGGAGTACGGCAGCGTCGGCCAGCACCTGTGCCCCGACTGCCACCGTCCGCTTGAGCGCGTGCAGGAGGAGTCCTACTTCTTTAAGCTTTCCGCCTTCCAGGACAAGCTGCTCAAGCTCTATGACGAGCACCCCGACTTTGTCGAGCCTGCGTTCCGCATGAACGAGGTACGTAGCTTTGTCGAGGGCGGCCTTAATGACCTTTCCGTGAGCCGTACGAGCTTTGACTGGGGCATTCAGGTCCCGTTTGACGAGGGTCACGTGACCTACGTGTGGTTCGATGCGCTGCTCAACTATATGACGGCCGTCGGCTACGGTGTCGACACCGACGAGGCGCGTGCCGAGCTGGCCTATCGCTGGCCCGCGCAGTTCCACATCGTGGGCAAGGACATCATCCGCTTCCACTGCGTCATTTGGCCCGCCATGCTCATGGCCATCGGCGAGGCCCTGCCCGAGCACGTCTTTGCCCACGGCTTCCTGACCGTGCGCAATGCCGAGACCGGCAAGGCCGAGAAGATGTCCAAGAGCCGCGGCAACGCCATCGCTCCGCAGGACGTTATCGACATGTTGGGCGTCGAGGGCTATCGCTACTACTTCATGACCGACGTCGTCCCCGGCACCGACGGTGCCATCAGCTTCGATCGCATGGAGCAGGTCTACAACGCCGACCTGGCCAACAGCTGGGGCAACCTTATCTCGCGTTCGCTCAACATGAGCGGCAAGTACTTTGATGGTTGCGCGCCCGCCAAGCCCGCATCGTTCGATGCGTTCGACAACCCGCTGGCAAAGATCGCCGATGGTCTGGTCGAGCGCTACATGGCCAAGATGGACGTGCTCGATTACGGCGGAGCCAAGGACGAGGTCATGGAGCTCATCCATGCCGCCAACCACTACATCGAGGACTCCGAGCCCTGGGCACTTGCCAAGGACGAGGCCAAGGCTGACGAGCTGGCGTTTGTGATCTACAACCTGCTCGAGGCCATCCGCATTGCCGCCCACCTGCTGATGCCGCTCATGCCTCAGACCTCTGCCGAGGCCCTGCGCCGCCTGTCCTGCGAGGACGAGGCCGCGACCGACGACCTCAAGGGCATTTGCGCTTGGGGCCTGCTTGCCGGCGGTCAGCCTGTCGAGAAGGGCGAGCCGCTGTTCCCGCGTCTGGGCTAAGACGCGGCGCGCCATATCGGCAATTTGCTGTTTAGATGTAAGGGCATGGCCGCCACGGTCCATGCCCTTTCGTTTCAAGACGCCGCCATCATGCTAAGGAGGCAACTATGACAACTTCGCCTTTGGCAAACCCCACGGCAACAAGGGAGCTGCTGGAGGAGTTTGGCCTTGCGACCAAGCATCGCCTGGGCCAGAACTTCCTGATCGACAACCATGTGATCGAGCGCATTTGCGAGCTTGCCGAGCTTGCGGGCGATGAGCGCGTGCTCGAGGTTGGTCCGGGCGTTGGCACGCTCACGCTTGCGCTGTTGCAGGAGGCGGCGTGCGTCACGTCGATCGAAGCAGATCCCGAGCTCGAACCGGTGCTCGACGCCCATGCCGCCGACTATGCCAACTTCCGCTTTATCATGGGCGACGCGCTTAAGGTGGGCCCGGAGCAGATTGAGCAGGCCGCCGGCGGCGAGCCCACGGTATTTGTCGCGAACTTGCCCTATAACGTGGCGGCGACGATCATTTTGCAATTTTTCCAGACGATGCCGACGCTCAAGCGTGCCGTCGTCATGGTGCAAAAGGAGGTTGCCGATCGCATTGCCGCAGTGCCGGGCAACAAGACCTATGGCGGCTATACGGCAAAGCTCGGCCTGTATGCGCAGGTGACGGGTCGCTTTGAGGTGCCGCCGCGTTGCTTTATGCCAGCGCCGCACGTGGACTCGGCCGTCGTGCGTATCGACCGTGTTGACGGCGTGGTGCCCGAGGGGCTCGATCGCGAGTTCGTGGCTCGTGTGATCGACGCTGCATTTGCTCAGCGGCGCAAGACCATCCGAAATTCCATGAGCGCCAACGGTTTTGCCAAGGACGTGCTCGATGCCGCTTTTGAGGTTTGCGGTATCGCACCCACCACGCGCGCCGAGACGCTCGATGTTGCCGACTTTGTCCGTCTGGCCCGGGAGCTAATCCATGACGCCTAATGCCGAACGCGTGACGTTTACCAAGAAAAAGAAGACGGTTGCTTGTCCCGTGCCCTTGGCGCCGCTTGCCGACACGCATGCACATCTGCTTTCGTTTTGGGGCAAGGATGTGCCCGAGACGCTCGTGCACGCCAAAGCCGCGGGCGTCGACCTGTTGGTGACGATGTTCGACCCCATTGCCGACAAGCGCAGCGTGGCGGACTATAGCGACTGGCTGGTGCGCGAGATTCTTCCGATGCAGGATATCCCGCAGATCAAGTATCTTGCCGGCGTGCATCCGTATGGCGCGCCGGACTATACCGACGACGTTCATGCACAGGTCGTTGCGGCACTTGATGACCCCTTATGCGCCGGTATTGGCGAAATCGGCCTGGACTATCACATGGACTATGACGACGATATCGCGCCGGCACCCCATAACGTGCAGATTGATTGCATGGCGCGCCAGCTCGAGCTTGCCGTGCGCCGCAATGTGCCGGTGGAGCTGCACCTGCGTCACGAGGACTCGGATGGGGAGCGCACCTCGCACGTTGATGCGTACAACGTACTGCGCGAGGTGGGTGTGCCCCAGGCTGGTTGTGTGCTGCACTGTTTTGGCGAGGACCGCGCCACGATGGAGCGCTTTGTGGATTTGGGCTGCTATATCGCCTATGGCGGTGCGGCCACCTTTAAGCGCAACGACGATGTGCGCGAGGCATTTGCGGCAACCCCACTCGATCGAATTTTGTTCGAGACGGATTGCCCGTATATGGCTCCGGAGCCCATCCGCGGTCTTGAATGCGAGCCCGCAATGATCTCCATTACGGCAAACACGCTGGTCAACGACCGTGTCGATCGTACCGGCGAGGATGCTGAGGCAATCGCGCGAGCAGCTTGGGAAAATGCCTGCAAACTTTTTCAAAAATAGTTCTTGCGTTCGCGATGGCGCTCCGTTATTCTAATTCCTGCACGCGGGCGTGGCGGAATTGGCAGACGCGTACGGTTCAGGTCCGTATGGGGGCAACCCCATGAAGGTTCAAGTCCTTTCGCCCGCACCATTAAATGAAAGAGCTCCCAGCAATGGGAGCTTTTTTGTTATGGGCCCATCACAGGGACTTGAACCTGTAAAGGAGCGAGCGTAAAGAAAACGCGGAGCGTTTTTAGCGAGCTGGCGAGGACGCCGGCAGGCGGCCGAAGCCGGTGCGGAGGGCCGGAGGGGGGTCGATGATCA
>UQXC01000006.1 GCA_900544995.1 uncultured Collinsella sp.
AACTGCGGGAATGGCCTATTTGCTCAATGTGTTCGGCTGAGATCGGAAATCAACCCTTCGACGCGAACCGTGTTGGGAATGAGCTCCGTCGCGCAGGACCACCAGCCGTTTTGCTGGGCAGCGTCGGCAAGCCTTTCGGCCATGGCGGCGGTGCCGCAAATGGCAAACGAGCAGGCACCCGATCCGCACACATCTACAGCAACGGTGCCGTCCTGTTTACGCAGCCAATCGAGAACCGTTTGAATCCGCGGCTCCATCTGTGCGGAAATGACACCCAAGTTGTTATGGGTGAGCGCATATGCCGTCTCGGCATCACCAGCACGCAAGGCAGAAGCTATCGCGCCGGGCTTGTCCGCAGGCACCGGGGCCTCGTCAAAACGTCGATAGGCCTCAATAGTCGAAACGCTTGCCTTCCGCGGCTTAACCAGCACGACGGGTGTCGCGGGTAGTGCGGGATACTCGGTTGCCAGCACGTCCCCCCCACCCACGTAGAACGCAGGGCTCGCGTGCAAAAAGAACGGGACGTCGGCGCCAATGCCCCGCGCAATGTCGTCGAGCGCAGGGTCGGTGCGATCAATGCCCCAGAGCTCCGCCAAGGCGACAATGACCGCAGCCGCATCCGTCGAGGGGCCGCCCAAGCCGGCGCACAATGGAATGCGCTTCTCAATCGTCACGCAGATGTTTGCCTCGCGACCATAATGCTCGGCCATAGCAACCGCAGCCCGATACGCCGTATTCTTTTGCATGGGAAAATCTGATGCCGGAACCGTCTGGACAGTCAGCGCCTGCGCCGGCGTGACCGTCACGGTATCGGAAAGACCGACGGCTGCCATCAGGGAATCGACCCTGTGGTAGCCGCGGTCATCGCGCTCGGTATGAACCCCCAGGTAGAGGTTAATCTTTGCCGGCGCGGAAAGAGTCAGGGACCGATCGGTCACCGTTAGTGCTCCTCGAGCTGATTGCCGAGCGGGGTAAAGATATGCTCGCCGCTCTCGGGGTCGAACAGCTCGACCTGACCGGTGAGGACATCGATATACTGGTAGGACTGACGCGACTTGCGGCCACGACGCTCGTCAACCTCGACAATGAAGACGGCGGGGTGGACGCTCTTGATGGTGCCCATGCGCTCGACAACGCGGGTGCGGCCCATGTTGGCCTTCACCTTAACGCGATCGCCCACCATATCGGTCAGCTTCTCGTGGATGTCGTCGACGTGATTGACTTCCATCTCTTCCATGAACAGGGCCTCCAGAAGGTGCAATTCAAAAAGGGGATAATACCCCTAAGATAGACAAAACTCTAATACTATAGCACCCTGCTGCCGTCATACGCAAGTAGCTAAATAAGCCCCGTCCCAAATTGACTACTTAACCGCGTAACCTAAAGGTTGTCGGTGTCCAAGACGATGGTGAATGGGCCGTCGTTGATCAAGTCGACTTTCATATCGGCGCCAAAGATACCGTGCGCCACATGCTCAACGTCCTCGTGCACAAGCGTCAGGAAGTACTCGTAGAGCTCGTTGGCGACATCGGGGGCGCCGGCATCCGTAAACGATGGGCGGCGACCATGACGGCAATCGGCAAACAGCGTGAACTGCGACACCACGAGCACCTCACCGTCGACATCGGCAAGCGCCAAGTTGGTTTTGCCGTTCTCGTCCTCGTTGATGCGCAGGCCGCGGAGCTTGCCCCACAGCTTATCAGCCTCGGCGCGCGTGTCGCCGTGGCCCACACCCAGCAGCACCAGGTAGCCGCGTCCAATGCGGCCCACGCACTCGCCGTCGACCGTCACGCCGGCATTGAGCACGCGCTGCACCACCGCACGCACGGCCTACTCCTCGCCCGTCAGCTTGGCGGACAGATGCTCGAGCGCGTGGAAACGATGGCTGATGGCGTTCTTCTCGTCCGCCGTCAGCTCGGCCATGGTCTTGCCCGGCGTGTCGACCGGCAGGAACAGCGGGTCGTAGCCAAAGCCGTGATCGCCGCGGCCCTCGTGTGCGATAACGCCCTCGCAGGCGCCCTCGCCATAGGTGACCAAACCGTCCGTGTCGATGAGCGCGACGACGCTCATAAAGCGTGCGGTGCGATCCTCGTCTGCCACGCCTTCCAGGTTAACGAGAAGTTTGGCGTTGTTAGCGGCATCGTCGCCGTGCACGCCCGCATAGCGCGCGCTATACACGCCCGGCTCGCCGCCCAGCGCGTCGACGACCAAGCCCGAATCGTCGGCGATGGCCATAAGGCCCGTCTCCTCGACCGCAGCCTGCGCCTTGATGATGGCGTTCTCCAAAAACGTCGTGCCGTTTTCCTCAGGGTCCTCAAAATCGCCCAGCTGGCCGAGCGCCACAAAGCGCACCTCGGGCATGACCTTGCCCAAAATGGCCTCGATCTCGGTGAGCTTATGGGCGTTGCCCGTTGCCACGACGATGGTCGCCGCCGGGTCGAGGGTGTCGATGTCGATCTTCTCAAGTGCCATAACTGGCCTCCTTGTCTCTATAGCAATGCCGCGCCGAGGGCGACGAGGGCCTCTACCTCTTCCCTCTCAATCAACGGCAGTCTTGTGTCTAGACGTCTCCGCAGATAAAACCTGCCAAAATAAACCTGTCCCTTTTTGGTAGGTTAGGCGAGGGCTTGGCGCTGGAGCTCGATGAGCTCGGCGATACCCTTGTCGCCCAGGTCGAGCAGGGCGTTGAGGCGCTTACGGTCGAAGGGCGCCTGCTCGCCGGTGCCCTGGAGCTCGATCATCTCACCGGTGTCGGTGGCGACGAGGTTCATGTCGACCTCGGCATGGCTGTCCTCGGAATAATCGAGGTCAAGCAGCGTATTGCCGTCGACAACGCCCATGGAGATGGCAGCCACCTGGCCGATAAGCGGGATGCGCTCGATCTTGCCCGCCTCGACCCACATGGCGAGGGCGTCGTGCAGCGCCACCCAGGCGCCGGTGATGCTCGCTGTACGCGTGCCGCCATCGGCCTGAATCACATCGCAGTCGACGGTGACGGTGTACTCGCCGAGCGCCTTCATGTTGACGACGGTACGCAGGCTGCGGCCAATGAGGCGCTCGATCTCCATAGAGCGGCCCTTGCGGTTGGCGTGCTCGCGCTTGCAGCGCTTGCCGGTCGACGCCGGCAGCATGGCGTATTCCGCGGTCACCCAGCCGGCCTTAGCTCCCTTTCGCCAGCCCGGCACGCCCTCCTCGATAGTGGCGGCGCACAGCACGCGCGTGTCGCCGAACTCGGCCAAACACGAGCCGTGGGCGTGCTTCATGACGCCACGGGTGAGCTTAACGGGGCGCAACTCGTTGGCGGCGCGACCGTTAGCGCGGTTGACCTGCATGTACTCCATAGAAATATCCTTTCGGCAAAAGATGTGGCGAAGGCTTTGGCGGCTGCCTTACATCTATTTCAGCTCATCGATATCGATATGCTCGATGCTTTTGAGCGGCTGACCAAAGATAAAGCTGCCCGCCACCGCAAACTCGGCAATGTTATCGGCCGTCGTGGCAAAACGATGCTGCGGCTCGGCGGCGTCGCCCGCCAGCTGCTCGCGGCGCGTGAGGATATCGGTCAGCTCGCGCGTGGTCTCCTCGGCGGAACTCACGACGCGCACCCCAGGCCCCAGCGCATGGCGGATAGGTCCCACCAACAGCGGAAAATGCGTACAGCCGAGCACCACGGTATCGATACCGTGGTCGCGCAGCGGCTCAACCGTGGCACCCACCAGCGCACGCACGGCAGGCGTATCGAAGATGTCCTCGTTCTCAAGCCACTGTTCCTGCAGATGTGCACCTGAGGCGAGTTCGTGTTCGACAACCTCGACAAAGCTCGAGGCAGGACAGCCGTATACATCGACGCCGGCATCCAGGTCCTGAATGGCGCGCGTGTAGGCGCCCGAGCGAATAGTGAGGTTGGTGGCGAGCACGCCCACCCGGCGCGTGCGGGTGCTGTTGATTGCCGCGCGTGCGCCCGGCGCGATCACACCGATCACGGGAACGTCGAGCACCTGCTGGGCCAGACGCAAGGCCGCAGCGGTCGCCGTGTTGCAGGCGATGACCATAATCTTGACGTCGTGCTTCGAAAGCCAACGGCCCGCCTGCAACGCAAACGAGCGCACCTCATCCTCGGTACGGGTGCCGTAGGGGCAGCGCTTGGTGTCGCCAAAGTAGTAGACGGACTCGTGCGGCAACGCCGTCGCAATCGCGCGCGCAACCGTCAGACCGCCCAAACCAGAATCGAACACGCCAATCGGGCGCGTGTCGCCTGCCGGATTCTCGATATCGGACATTACCTCACCAGTCTCTCTCGAAAAGACATGTCCAAGTGCGGCGGCGCCGCGCTACGAACGCGCCGCGACCAGCAGCTCTGCCGTCGCCGCCCAACCGTCGACATTTTTGCCGCGCGTAACGAAAGCGTTCTCGCAAGCAGCCAGGAACTCGGGCGCGCCGGCGCTCGTCAGGCCATTCTCGACCAGGCAGAACGTGCCCACGTGATCGGCCATGTAGAAGTCGGACTCGGAATCGCCGAGCGCGAGCGTCTCCTCGCGCTCGATCCCTAGGTGCTCGCAGAAGCGCGCAATGGCGACGCCTTTGTTGAGGCCCGCGGGGTTGATGTTGAATGCGCGACCGTCCTCGACGCGATCGAGCTCGAGCGTCGTCGGCTTGGACAGGTGAGTCAGATGGCCGTTGCAGGCCCAGATCAGACCGCAGCCGGCCTCGTCCAGGATGGCCTGAACCTCATCGTCGGGCACATCGCCGCGCATGCCGACGGTGACCTCACGGTACTTGTAGCCGGTCGACATGTCGTTGTGATACTCGATCTTGTGCGGCCAGCGGGCGAGGATCTTCTCGCACACGCCGGTCTGCTCGATCACCTGGTGCGGCGTGAGGCCGCAAGAGGAGTCGTAGGGCATGTCGCCGGTCAGATACTCCCAATCGTTGGCTTTGAGGTCGTACATGACCAGGCCGCCCATCTCGCCGATGTAGGAGTTGAGGCCGAGCACGCGCGCATCCTCGTGGATCATGGTACGGTTGCGGCCCGAGGTGGGAACCACCTGAATACCAGCGCGAGCGAGCGCCACGACGGCCTCGACGAGTTTGGTCGAGGGGTTGCCGTCGTTGTCGCGCAGCACGCACGAGCCGGGTGCGAGCATCGTGGCATCCAGGTCGGTAAAGACGTACTTGACCTTGGCCAAGCGCTCGCGCATCTCGCCCGAAAGCTCAGCGACGGTCGGCAGGGTATTGTGGGACATGGTTACTCCGTTTACGTAGAAGGGTTTGGACTTGGACGGCATGTTTTGATTGAGGGAACACGCTTATGGCGACAGCGCACTCAGGGCGCCGCCGCCATCATGGTTCATTAGTCAAACTGGGTAACATCGATCAGGCGATTGGCCAGCGAAAGGTCGCTCTCGATGGGCACGAACTCGTCGCCCACGTGCATGAGCTCCTCGTCACCCTTTGCCAGCAGCAAGACAATGGTGGGAGCATCGGGGTTGATGTACTCCTCGCGCGCCGCCTTGAACGCCGCATGCACAGCGGCTTCGCGATCGAGGATGATCTTGTTCGGCGTATCGTCGGGAACATGCTCGGCAAGCTCGCGACAGACCTTCATCGGGTCCTCGTGAGCTGGATCCTCGTTCGTAAAGATCATCAGGTCGGAATATGGTGCGGCCTCGCGCGGAAGCTGCTCGCGGCGCTCCTGCGCCTTGCCGCCGGCAGCGCCAAACACCGCAATGACTGGACTAGCGGGAAACGCGCGCTTGACCGACGAGAAAAGCGAACGGAACGAAAGCTGGTTATGCGCATAGTCAACGACGCAGATCACGCGGCCGTCCTTCGACTCCACGACCTCCATACGGCCCGGCACGCGCAGTTTGGAGAGGCCCTTCTTGATGGCATCGATACCGATGCCGATCTCGCGCGCAGCGGCGATAGCGACCAGCGCGTTCTCCACGTTAAAGTCTCCCGCGATACCCAGCAGGACCTTCTCCCCCGCCTCGGACTCGTCGGCACACAGGCCATGCAAGTTGAACTCGATGCTAAAGCCGACCATGCGTACGTCGCTCGCCCACAGGCTTGCCTCGGGATGCTCGACGCCAACGGTCACCAAGCGCTCGGCCGTCGACGCTGCCTCCAGCACACGGTCGACCTCTTCGGTGCCCAGATTCACCACGGCGGTCTTTGCCTGGTCAAAGATCCTGAGTTTGCTCTCAAAATAATCCTCAAACGTGGGGTGTTCGATCGGCGAGATGTGGTCGCGGCCGATGTTGAGGAAGCACGCCACGTCAAACGGCAGATTCTCGACGCGTTGGTACTTGAGCGCCTGGCTCGAGACCTCCATGACCATGGACTGGCGACCGGACGTGCGGCAGTTGGCGATATGGCGCCAGACCTCGGGGGCCTCGGGCGTGGTGTTGGTACTCTCGTAGCACTCGATACCATCGTCGGTACTCACCGAGCCAATCATGCCGCAGGACTTACCCGCCGCCTTGATGATGGACTGGAGCATGAAGGCCGCCGTGGTCTTGCCCTTGGTGCCGGTAATGCCCACGATCTTAACGTCGCGATCGGGACGGTCGTAGACCTCTGGCGGCAGCAGGGCCATGGCCGTGCGAACGCTGTCCACGACCAGCATCGCAGCACCGCTCTCCTGCGCCAGCGGCTCCAGAGACTCGACCAGCGACTCCTCGCACACAAATGCGACGGCGCCCGCATCGAGCGCCATGCTCAAAAACGCGGGCTTAAAGGCAGCACCTTTGCAAAAGAACACGTCACCTGCCGAGACCGCGCGCGAATCAAACGAGCAGCCGGTCACGGCACGCTCGTCAACCTGCTCTGATGCGCGCAGCTCGCCGCACACATCGAGAAGCTTGGCAAGCGTATCGACCGTGGTCACGGTCGCGGAATCCGAATGGTGCATCTTTCACCTTTCTCAGCCATTTGGCAGGGACGGTTTTTATAGTAACTGAAACGCACCCACGCAAAAACGGCTCCCGGAGGAGCCGTTACGCGCAGGCGTTCGTTAGCCGAGGCTAGGCAGCCTGAACAGCGGGCTGGTCCTCGTCGATAAAGAAGCGCTTGTACCACACCAGGAACACGAGCGGCGTATAGATCTTGCGCTGGAAATCGCCCTTGCCCGCAAAGTGCAGATCGAGCAGGTGCATGAGCTCGTCGGTATCGAAGAACTCGCTTGCCCACGGCGCGGTGAAGTACTCCTTGACATAGTCGTACCACTTTTGCTCGCGCAGCCAGTAGACAATCGGCACCGGGAAGCCCACCTTGGGACGGGTGGCCCACTCATCGGGCAGCGACTTGTTGGCAGCGTGGCGGAGTACCTGTTTGTTGCCGTTCTCGTTGATGCGGTAGCGGTCGGGAATGTGCTCGGCGAACTCCATGACTTTGCGGTCCAGGAAGGGCACGCGCAGCTCCAGCGAGTGTGCCATGCACATCTTGTCGGCCTTGAGCAGAATGTCGCCCGGGAGCCACATGTTCATGTCCAGGTACTGCTTCTTGACCAGTTCGGGCTGACCCTTCACGCGTGCGTAGATGGGTGCAGCGAGCTCGAAGGCGCCGTCGCCGGTGTTGTACTCGGGCTTGAGCACGCCGTCGACCTCGCGCTCCGGCCATACCAGAGCCTGTCCCAGGAACGACTTCTCGGGGATCTCGGCACCCTTGACCAGGAAGTTATGTCCCTTGAAGTACGGCATATGCAGCGCCAGGTTACCGAGCGCGCGACGGACGGGCAGCGGCACCATCTTTTTGTACTTGCGCACCGGGACCGTATCCTCGTAGTAGGCGTAGCCGCCAAAGAGTTCGTCGGCGCCTTCGCCCGAAAGCACGACGGTAACGTCCTTGCGGGCCATCTCGGCCAAGAACCACAGCGGCACGGAAGACAGGTTGGACTGCGGTTCGTCCATGTGATACTGGATGTCCTCGAGCGCACCGAAGAACTCGTCGGCGGTAATCATCTTGCGAACGTTCTCGACGCCGAGCTTATCGGAAAGCTCCTTGGCGTAGTTGGTCTCGTTGAAGTTCTTGTAGTCAAAGCCCACCGAGAAGGTCTTGTCGGGCATGAGGCAAGCGGCGATGTAGCTGGAGTCGACGCCACCGGAGAGGAACGACGCGATCTTGACGTCGGCGATGCGATGGGCCTCGACGCTCTCGTGCACGACCTCGTCCAGCTCATCGACATACTCTTCGAACGGCTTCTCGACGGCAGAGTAATCGCAATCCCAGTAGCGCTCGATGTTCATCTTGCCGGTCGGGATATCGACGGTAAAGTAGTGCGCCGGCGGCAGCTTGTAGACACCCTCGAAGAAGGTCTCCTCAGTCGCCGAATACTGCAGCGTCATGTACGGACGCAGAGCCTTTTTGTTGACCGCCTTGTGGAAGTGCGGGTAGTCCAGGAAGCTCTTGATCTCGGAACCAAAGAGCACGCCCGGAGCGCCGTCGCCCGCATCGGCCATGGGATAGTAGTAAAGCGGCTTGATGCCAAAGATGTCGCGGGCGCCAAAAAGCTTGTTCTTCTTTTTGTCCCAGATGACGAAGGCATACATACCGCGCAGGCGATCGAGGACGGCCTCGCCCCACTCCTCGTAGCCGTGCAGGAGGCTCTCGGTGTCGGCGCCGCAGTGGAACTTGTAGCCCTTGGCCTCGAGCTCGGAACGGAGTTCTTGGAAGTTGTAGATCTCGCCGTTGAAGACAATGACGACGCTGCCGTCCTCATTGGCCATGGGCTGAGCGCCGGCCTCGGTCAGGTCGAGGATCGACAGGCGGCGGAAGCCCAGGGCAACGCGGCCGTCGATAAACTGACCGCCCATGTCGGGACCGCGATGGACGATGCGGTCCATCATCTTGGTGAGCACCTCGGATTGGTTATCCGTCCCACCGACAAAACCGACAAAACCGCACATATACTATCCCCTCTGCTGTTGCTGGGCATCAAATCGAATCAGTAGCTTTTGAGTATACCCGAGGGCGTAAAGAGGGGCGGAATGTTCAGGCAATCTCAACTGAATCAGCTCCGCTGTGACACGCGCCGGTTACCTTTAATGGATATGAGGTGAATGGGGCGATTGTTTTGCTATACTCTCTCCGCACGGGCGATTGGCGCAACGGTTAGCGCAGGTGCTTTACACGCACAAGGCTGGGGGTTCGAATCCCTCATCGCCCACCATTGAATTGGAAACGGTCCTCGAAAGGGGACCGTTTTTGTTTGGGCCCATTTCATGGGATTCGAACCCGCAAGGGTGCGGAGCTGAGGAAACGCGAAGCGTTTTCCAGCGCAGCACGCGAGGAGCGAAGCGACGAAGCGGATGCGGGCGGCGGAGCCGCACGCGGACATCCCTCATCGCCCACCACTGATTTGATAGGCTCCCAGCAATGGGAGCCTTTCTTTTTTGGGCCCAGCGCATGGGATTCGAACCCGCCAGCACGTCTGTCACAAAGGCCGTGGCCAAATAATAGCAAAAATGAGTACTGCTACTTTGCTTGCAACATATAAACAGATAGTGTTTGCTTAGGTTACGCAACATATGTCCATTATAAGGACTAACAGTCAGATCAAAATCGTGTATTCATCGCCATTTCGACTTGCCATCTGGCCTTATTAGTCCAAAATTGCTGCTACCAAATCGGTAACAGTACTCATATTTGATGTTTTTTGACCAGCAGGTCTCCCTGCCTTAGCAAATCTAAGGCAAAACGGGCTCCAGACCGCTGAATCATGCCGCATAGGGCACGTCCGCAGTCCGGAACTCGGTCCAAATTGAGTTATTGCGCCGCGTTAGCCCAAAACACCCGACAGGATCTCGATCAGACCATCCACGTCGGCTTCCTCGCACACGAGCGGCGGCAGGAAACGCAGCGTATGGGTACCCGTAGCGTTAATCACGGCACCGGCGGCCAGCGCGCGGGCAACAACATCATGCGCGTCGCCCGCGGCATCATCAAAATCACAGCCGAGCATCAAGCCGCGGCCACGTACCTCGGTCACGTGCGGCAGCTTGGCGAGCTTTGCCTCCATATAGGCACCCACCTTGGCAGCATGGTCGGCATAATCGCCGCGCACGAGCGCGGAGAGCGTCGCGGCACACGCCGTGATGGCCAGGCAGCTACCGCCAAAGGTCGAGCCGTGGTCGCCCGGCTTAAACACGTCGGCAATCTCCTTCTTTGCCACGACGGCACCCATGGGCACGCCGTCGGCAATGCCCTTGGCAAGGCTCATGATGTCGGGCTCCACGCCATAGGTTTGGAACGCAAATGGCTTGCCGGAGCGGAAGATGCCGCACTGGACCTCGTCGGCGATAAGCACGGCGCCCACTTCGTGTGCCAAGTCGCGCGCTGCCGCCATAAACTCCTCGGTCATGGGGTGCACGCCACTCTCACCCTGGATCGGCTCGAGCATCACGGCACAAATCTCGCTCCCCAGCTGCTTAAAGATCGCACGCAGCTCGTCCACATCGTTGGGCGTGCAGGCCACAAAGCCACCCGGCAGTGGGCGGAAACTATCCTGCAGCCAATCCTGCATGGTGGCGGCAATGGTCTCGAGCGTACGGCCGTGGAAGCCGCCGCGCATGCACACGATGGTGTTGCCGCCGTTACCGGCACGCTTGGCGTACAAGCGCGCGAGCTTCATCGAGCCCTCATTGGCCTCGGCGCCAGAGTTGGCAAAGAAGGTCTCCCAAACCTGCTCATCCGCAGCCGGGGCACCAAGAGCAGCTGCCGTGGTCTCATCGCCGGCGACAATGGCATCGGCAAGCACGCGCGCACCATCTACGTCGTCGTTAGCAAGCTTGGACAGCAGCGCCGCGACCTGTCCGCGCTGCTCGATGTAGAAGTAATTGGAGACATGCATGAGCTTTTTGGTCTGTGCCTCGAGCGCCGAGAGCACAGCCAGGTTGCCATGGCCTAGGCTGCACACGCCGATGCCGGCAAGAAAGTCGAGGTACTCACGGCCATCGTCGCCGGTGAGCTTCATGCCGTGACCCTCGACAAACTCGACCGGAGAGCGGCCAAAGGTATGCATAACGTAATGGGATTCAAGCGATTGCTGAGCTGCAAGTGACATGGGATGCCTTTCGTTGGGCGCCGGACGGCGCAGACCTATGGGTGCAGGAATGGGGCGGCTGCGGGTCAGCTAGACCGTCTGAAGCTTCTCGACCTCGTCAAGGTTTTCGGTCAGACGCGCAGCAAACGTCGAAAGCGGATGCGGATGCGTATCGAACTCGTAAGCCGTCTCGGTGGAATGGATCACGGTGCCGACACCGGCATCGGTCAGCAGCTCCAGGAGCAGCGAATGCGGCGTAGTACCGTTGATGATGTGGGCACGAAATACGCCGCCGGTAAGCGCATCGACGGCCGCGCGCAGCTTGGGAATCATGCCCTTATCGACCTCGCCGCCGTAGAGCATTTCGTTGACCTCGTCGAGCGTTAGGTTGGAGATAAGCGAGTCCTTGTCGCTAAAGTCCTTGTACAGGCCATCGACATCGGTCAAAAAGATTGCCTTATGCGCGTGGAGCGCTGCCGCAACGGCACCGGCGGCGGTGTCGGCGTTGATGTTGAAGAAACCGCCGTCCTCCCCCGCCGCGACGGTAGCGATGACGGGGATGTACTCGCTATCGAGTAAGCGCTCGATATAGTCGGTGTTAACGTGCGTCACTTTGCCCACGCGACCGAGCTCGGGGTCGAGCGGCTCGGCGATGAGCGTGCCGGCATCGCTGCCCGACACGCCCACGGCCAGGTTGCCGTGCTGGTTGATGGCAGCAACCAGCTCCTGGTTAACCTTGCCGCCCAGCACCTCGCGCACGATATCCATCGTATCCGGCGTGGTCACGCGCTGGCCATTCTTAAATTCGACGGGAATATCGTAATGGCTCAGCGCCTCGTTGATGGCCTTGCCGCCGCCATGCACGATGACGGGGCGCATGCCGATGATCTTGAGCAGGACGATGTCGCTCATCACGTCGCGGCGCAGTTGCTCGTCGACCATGGCGGCACCGCCGTACTTGATAACGACCGTCTTGCCGGTCAGGTTCTTAATCCACGGCAGCGCTTCGAACAGCAGCTGCGCGGTTGCTTCGTTGGATTCGCTCGAACGACAATCGCGTGCGAATTTCATAATCTGCCTCGTCTTTCGTATCGTTATCACGCCGTGCTTCGCTATCCGCAATGCGACAAGATGCGCAGCGTGCCTGGAATCTAGGAACGGTAGTCACCGTTGATGGAGATGTACTCGTGCGTGAGGTCGCAGGTCCACACGGTCGTTGCCGCGTCGCCTGCGCCCAGGTCGGCCGAGATCACGATCTCGGGCGCCTCAAAACGTCGCAGAGCCTCATCCTCGTCAAAGGGAACAGTCAGACCATCGCGGCAGACAGGCATGCCCATCATGTCGATGGAAACATCTTCCTGATTAAACTGCACGCCGCACTTGCCAAGCGCCATGGCAACGCGGCCCCAGTTGCAGTCGTGGCCAGCGATGCAGGTCTTGACGAGCGGCGAGTTGGCGACAGCACGGGCGGCGATATCGGCTTCCTCGTCGTTAGCGGCGCCGGTAACGTTAACCGTCACGAGCTTTGACGCACCCTCGCCATCGGCCGCAATGTTGCGCGCCAGGCTCTCGCACACCTCGTGCACGGCAAAGGCCAGCTCGTCAAAGGCGTCAGTGCCCTCGACGATGGCCTCGGCATCTGCGGCAGCAGCGCCAGAAGCAAGCATGATGCAGGTGTCGTTGGTCGAGGTGTCGGAATCGACCGTCACTTTATTAAAGGTCTGTTTAACGGTCGAGAGCAGCAGGGTGTGGAGCGCCGCCGGCTCGACGGGGGCATCGGTAGTAATGACCGCGATCATGGTGGCCATGTTGGGCATGATCATGCCCGAGCCCTTGCACATTCCGCCTACCGTATAGACATTGCTCGCATGACCCGCAGCCTCACTGACGTAGGACACGGCGTACTCCTTGGAGTGCGTGTCGGTCGTCATGATGGCGCGAGCGGCATCGGCGCCACCGTGAGCGGAGAGCGCCTCGTAGGCAGCAGGAATGGCAGTCTCAAATGTGTCGATGGGCAGAATCTGTCCAATCACGCCTGTGGATGCAACTAGGATCTGCTGGGATTCACAGCCGATGACCTGCGACGCGATGTTGCAGGTCTCGCGCGCGCATGCAAGGCCGGTCTCACCCGTGGCGGCGTTGGCATTGCCAGAGTTGATCGAAACGCCGGCGATGATACCGTAGCCCTTGTCGGCACCGCCCAGGTTGGCACGGCTCACCTGCACGGGCGCCGCGCAAAAGCGATTGGTGGTAAACACGCCGGCACCGGGACAGGGTTTATCGGGCACGACGAGCGCGTAATCCAGACGCTCGGGGTTCTTGCGGAACCCAGCGTGGATGCCTGCAGCCTTAAAACCAGCCGCAGCCGTAACGCCACCCTCGACGGCGCGAATCTTGATATCAAACAGCTCGGTATTCATCGTCTTTATGACTCCTTATGTCAAACAAAAAACGGACATCGGTTGGTGCGCCATGCCAGTCGTAATCATGAGACCGGCTTAAGAGTGGCGCCCCACTCGATGCCCGACTACCAAATCGTTAACAATCGAATGTGCTACACCGGGCACGCCACTGTGGGCAAGCCTCGTCGCTCGTCAAAGCCAAAGACGATATTGGCGCACTGGACCGCTTGGCCCGCAGCGCCCTTGCACAGATTGTCGATGGCGCCCGTCGCCACCAGCACGCCCGCGCGCTTGTTGAGCGCGAGGCCAATCTGGGCGGCGTTGGTGCCGACAACCGAAGCCGTCTTGGGCTGCTGGCCGGTATCGAGCACGCGCACAAAGGTGCGACCGGCATAGAACTGCTTGTAATAGTCGACAACGTCCTCAAGAGCCAAGGAGTCGATGGCCTGCGGCGCGAGCGGCATCGTCACCGTGGAGAGCAGACCACGCTTGAGCGGTGCCAGGTGCGGGGTAAAGACGACGCGATCGGTCAGGCCAAGGATTTGCTCAATCTCGGGCGTGTGGCGATGCTTACCCACGCCGTAGGCCTCCAAGTTCTCGTCGGCGCTGCAAAAATGCGTACGAGCGTTGCAGGACTTGCCGGCACCCGTCACACCGCTGATGGCATCGACAATCACGGGACCGTTCTCGGCCACCCAGCCCGCACGCACGGCAGGAGCGGCAGCAAGGCTCGTTGCGGTGGGATAGCAGCCGGCGCAGGCGACCAGCACGGGTTTGCCGTCGGCATGATCGGATGCAGCGGTCTCCAAATCCTGGGAGAACAGCTCGGGCAGACCGAAGGCGCGGGTCTTGAGCAACTCGGGGCTCGTATGCTCGGCGGCATACCACGTCTCAAAGACAGACGCGTCGCTCAGACGATAATCGGCCGAAAGATCAAAGCAGGAAACGCCCGCGGCAAGGAGCGCGGGCACCTGTGCCATGGCAGCCGTGTGCGGCACGGCAAGAAAAACCGCATCGCAGCTCTTGAGCTCGGGGGCGTCATGCGTAGTGAAAACCAGATCGCTCACGCCAGCAAAGCTCGGATACACCGCGGACAGCGGCTGGTCGGCATCGGCGTTGGACGTAATGGCAACAAGTTCAAACTCGGGATGGCCGAGCACGAGGCGAATGAGCTCGGCTCCGGCATATCCAGCCGCGCCGACGATTCCAACCTTCAAAGACATATCAGACTCCTTGTCTGCGATTTATGCACCGATGCGTATTTCACAGCAGTCGTTATGAAGTGGGTTGAAACTTTAGCATCAAAAGATGCATGAACACGTAAATGGCTTGCATATTCATGCATTGAAACATTCCCGACACATTCGCTTGAAGGAATTGACAAATAGAGCGGGCCCCGTATTGGCCGGCACTCCTTACGGTGCCGGGCAATACAAGGCCCGCCCATGCGAAAACTAAGCTGTTAGGATGAGCCAGCTGGCTAGAGCTCGACCGGCACCCATTCGTCGTGATTGCAGATAAAAGCCTCGGGATCCTCGACGCTAAAGAAGACGAGCGTGGGGTCGTTAGGCCCCTCATAGTGCTCGCCCAGGCGCTCTAGATGCTTCCACCCGGCTTCGCGCATTTCGTCTAAAGCCCGGTCATCCAAGCCGGCACGCCCGCGCAAGATGAGCCAGCCATGGCCCGGCCACCAACTCGTGGCCTCAAAGCGCTGGTTTTGCAGCAGCTCTTGCCACACATCTTTGGTGCGCGCTGTTACAAACCACAGCTTGCCGTCCTGGATCTGTGCAAACGAGAACGGACGCACATGTGGCTGCCCGTCCACGCTCGTCGCCAGATACCACGCCGGCACCGACGTCAGATACTTCAACACCGTATTCAATCCGTCCACGTTTCCTCCTGTACTAGCTAGTTTGGGAGCCTGGTTTGTGCGAGCAAGAGCTCCAGGCGCTCTTCGCTGCCGTCGATATCGCAGAACCGCGCGGCAATGTTGCGGACCGAAAAGAAAGCAAGGCGGCCGTCGTTGGCACTCTCGTGTTCCTCGCCGATGCCCACCATGTGCTTAAAACCCGCTTGACGCACCTTGTCGCTCGCAACTGCGTCGTCCTCAAGTGCGGCTTCGCCGGTCAATACGATCCAACATTCCCCCGGCTTCCAGCCCGATACCTCAAACTTGGGATTCACGCTGAGCTCCGCCCACACGTCCTTGTCGCGCGACGTGCAAAACCACAGCTTGTCGTCATCGACCATGGCAAACGAAAACGGCCTCACGCGAGGCTGATGCCCGTCGCTTGCATCGGTCGTGGCCAGATACCACGCCGGAATGCGTCTGAGATACGAACAGGCGCGCTCAAGCTGAGCCGTGCGGTCGTTGTCGGTCATAAGGACCCCTTTCTTGCGCTCGAATCGCGCCTAAACAAGTTGAAGATTGATGACGATGACGCAGATGAGCAGCAACGCCGTCACCACCGCCGCCAACGCATCGCCGCGGCCAAATGCAAGCGCATGCAGACGCGTGCGGCCCTGCTCGCCGTGATAGCAACGCGCATCCATGGCGGCAGACAGCGTCTCGGCATGACGAAACACACCGGTGAACAGCGGGATCGCCACACTGCCGAGCATGCGCACACCGCTGAGCGGACCGCCCGTTACGCGTGCACCGCGGCTTGCCTGCGCATCCGCCGTCTGCTTCATCTCGGTGGCGAACTGCGGCATAAAGCGCAACGCGATACCCATAATCATGCCGAGCTCGTGCGCAGGAAGTCCCATACGCGCAAACGGCGCGAGCAGGCGCTCAAAGCCCGCGGTGAGGTCGAGCGTGGGCGTGGTGAGCGTAATGGCGCTCATGCCGGCCATCATCAAGCTTAGGCGGCATGCCATAAAGGCGGCGGAATGCAGCGAGCCCTCGCTTATCTGCAAAAAGCCAAGCTGCCACAGGATGCGCCCACTCTGATCGGTAAACAAGTTGAGCACCGCGACCACGACGACGATTGCCAGCAGCGGCGCCATCGACGACAGAACGCGACGAACCGGCACCCGAGACACGGCATAGGTCAGCACAACGAAAATTGCGACAGGGGCCAGTCCACGGAAGCCGCCGACGGTCAGCGTTGTGATTAAAAACACAAAGCCCAGGAGCAGTTTGATGCGCGGATCCAGGCGATGGATCGCACTATCGCCGGGATAGTAGCTGCCAAACGAAAACGCCTCCATTAGCAGCCCTCCTCTCGCGCGACCGTCTTGGATTTAGCAATGTCCGCGACGTTAGAAGGACCGTCCGAGCGACCGATAAGCAGGTCCACCAACTCGTCGGCCAACGACTCAACCGTATAGAGCCCGCCGCGACGCAGCGGCACGCCCGCCTCCGTAAGCGCCAGCGCCATACGCTGGGCGGCGGGAACGCCCAAGCCGATCGACTTGAGCTCATCGGCATGCGCAAACACCTGCGCGGGGGTTCCCTCGGCAAACACCGCACCTTCGTTCATTACGACGATACGGTCGCAGCAATTGGCCAGGTCATCCATGCTGTGCGAAACCATGACAACGGTCAGGCCCTCGCGATGGAGTCGATCGATAAGCTCAAGGAAATCCCTGCGCGCAGCCGGATCGAGCCCCGCCATGGGCTCATCGAGCACCAGGACTTCAGGCTCCATGGCGAGTACGCCGGCGAATGCCACACGCCGTTGCTGACCGCCCGAAAGCTCAAAGGGACTCTTGTCGCCTATCGCGGCAAGGTCGAGGCCCACGCGTGAGAGCGATGACTCGACACGACGGTCGACTTCATCTTGCGGCAAGCCAAGGTTATGCGGACCAAACGCCACGTCCTGCGCCACGGTTTCGGCAAACAGCTGACGCTCAGGATATTGAAACACCACGCCGACCTTGGCCTTAACCGCAGCGGCGTCTTTTTTGTTTGATAGGTCGAGCCCCAGCGCGCAAATGCTTCCCTCCTGCGGACGGATCAGCCCGTTGAGATGCTGGACCAGCGTCGATTTACCCGAGCCGGTATGGCCTGCTAGCCCCAGGAACTCGCCGCGACGCACCGTCAGCGACACATCACGTAGCGCCCAGGGGCTGCTTGGGTCGTTTCCCCAGAGAGCCTGTTTGCTCGATTTGCCCGCAGTGGCCGAGCGCTTATGCCAGCGGCGGCGCTCGCGCGGACTGAGCGAATAACTGTACGAAACATGGGATAGCTCTATGACGGGCTCTGGTACGTTATCTTCGTTGTCTACCGGAACAGTGCCGTCAGCGATTTCCAACTGGGATGCGGAAGACTGCCCCGCGGTGCCTGCCCCACTTCGCTCGGCATAAGCCTGCGCAATCTCGGCGACCATATCCGCCTCACGTACCTGCGCGCAAACGGGCACGCCCTCCGCACGAAGTACCATGCCCAAACGGCACGACTCTGGCATGTCAAGGTTGAGCTGAACGAGTTCATTCGCCCGCGTCAAGATTTCCTCGGGCTTACCGAGCATGGCAACTCGTCCCGTCTGAAACACGGCGACACGATCGGCCTCGGCAGCCTCTTCCATAAAGTGCGTAATCATCACGATGGTCATGCCGCGATCGTGGAGTGCGCGGCACGCTTTCATAAGGCCCTTGCGTCCGCGCGGATCGAGCATCGAGGAAGCCTCGTCCAATATGAGCACGCGCGGTTCCATGGCGAGCACGCCGGCAAGCGCCACGCGCTGCTTTTGACCGCCCGAAAGCGCGTGGGTCTCATGGCGCTCAAAGCCCACCAGGCCCACGCCCTTCAGCGCCTCGCGCACGCGCTGCGCAATTTGCGCCGATGGCACGCCTAGGTTTTCGGGACCAAACGCAACGTCATCTTCGACAAGCGTTGCCACCAGCTGATCATCGGGATTCTGGAATACTATGCCCGCGGTCGAACGAATGTCGTAGACCAGCTCGGGGTCGGACGCATCCATGCCGTTGATGCGTACCGTGCCCGCATCGGGCTGCAGCAGCGCATTCAGATGCTTGGCAAGCGTCGACTTACCCGACCCATTGCCACCAAGGATGCAGAAAAACTCCCCGTCCTCGATGTTCAGATCGACACCGTCGAGTGCCGACACGGCGCCGTCATAGCTAAAGGAAACACCCCGACACTCAATCATGCGCGGCCTTTGACCTGGTCCTTTTTAGGCGTGATGAGGTTGGAGACCGCCTTATACACCGCAAGCGTCAATACCGAGTTAAGCACGGTCTTGATAAGGTTGAACGGCAACACGGCAGGAACCATGAGCGGGGCGATCACATCGACCGAGCCATACCAGAACCAAACGCCAATAGTAAGGTTTGCGACCATAGACAGCGCCGTAGCGGCAATGACGCCGAACACCAGGCCAATCACGGCACCCTTATAGGTGTGCATCTTTTGGTAGACAATCGCCGCAGGCAGAATAAAGCCTAGCGTAGCAACCAAGTTCATAAGCGCACCAACCCAATCGCCCGTGGTAAGCGCATGGATAACGATCGCCATGGCGGCAACGGCAGTGCCGGCACCAGGGCCGTACGCAAACCCGCACACCATCGCCGGCACCAGCGACGGGTCGTAGGTCAAAAACGGCGCCGAAGGAAGGATGGGCAGCTGCACATACATAAAGAGCGCGCCCAGGGCACACATCAGCGCCATGGTTACGAGCTGTTTGGTGCTCCACCTATTCGTGTTCTCAAAATGGATATGCTGCGACTGTTCAGACATAAGATCACCTGCCTCTTTCATCCGGACTCTAACCGTTGGTACTGGGATCTCACCAGTTCAGCCGGCATGCGAACCAACGCACGCACGGGTCGCGGACTCATCGGCTCGGTCGCAGACGCCTCGCCTGCGCCACGGCACCCCTTTGGCACCGCCCAATTTACCGCCAGTGGGGAATTCCACCCCGCCCTGAAACAGCAATTGCAAGTGTAGCACGAGAGGGTATTCGTGCAAGTATGCTGAGGCTAATTTATGGCGGGGGAACGCTCCAGAAATGCGACCGGGACAAGTTAACGCGACAACCGCGTTCTCCGTCCACGCCAAAGTAACGCGCCTTTCGCGGCAAAGCCGCGAAACAGCGACCGGGACACGTATCCCCATCAGCCACGATCTCCGCCCACGCCGACCTCAAGGCCGTAAACGCAGGGGATCCGGGGGCGTGACGGGTTTTCTCTCCGGAACATTCCGCAGGACGCAAAGAGGCTCCGCAGCGCGAAGCGCGATGCGGAGCCTCTTTGCATGTCCGAGGACGTTCCGGAGAGAAGCCCCCGTCCCGCCCCGGATTCCCGGTGGGAAATTCTAGACCTTGTCGGCCTTAGTACATACCGCCGCCCTGCTGACCAGCGGTAGCAGCAGCGATAGCGTCCTCAAGCTGAGTGTTCTTGGGGACATCGGAGACGGTAGCCTCGGTGATGAGGATCAGGCTGGCGACAGAAGCAGCGTTCTGCAGGGTGACGCGGCTGACCTTGACGGGGTCGAGGACGCCCATCTCGATCATGTCGCCCCACTCGCCGTTGGCAGAGTTGAGACCCTGGCCGGCGGGCAGCTCGGCAACCTTGTCGACCACGACAGCGCCCTCAAAGCCAGCGTTCTTGGCGATGGTAGCAACCGGAGCAGTCAGAGCCTTCTTGACGATGTCGACACCGATCTTCTCCTCGGGGTCATCGAGCTCAACGGCGTCGAGCGCAGGAGCAGCGTCCATGAAGGCGACGCCGCCGCCAGCGACAATGCCCTCCTCGACAGCAGCGCGGGTAGCCTGCAGGGCGTCCTCGACGCGATGCTTGATCTCCTTGAGCTCGGACTCGGTAGCAGCGCCGACCTTGATGACGGCAACGCCACCGGAGAGCTTGGCCAGGCGCTCCTGGAGCTTCTCGCGGTCGAAGTCAGAGGTGGTGTTCTCCATCTCGCCCTTGATCTGAGCGATACGAGCGTCGATGGCCTCCTTGGAGCCAGCGCCGCCGACGATGACGGTGTTGTCCTTGGAGATGGTGACGGACTTAGCGGTACCGAGCATATCGGCGGTGATGTCAGCGACCTTCACGCCCAGCTCGTCCAGGGCAGCCTGGCCACCGGTGAGGACGGCGATGTCCTCGAGGATGCGCTTGCGGCGATCGCCGTAGCCCGGGGCCTTGACGGCGCAGACGTTGAGGGCGCCACGGATCTTGTTGAGGACCAGGGTCGGCAGAGCCTCGCCGTCGATGTCCTCAGCGATGATGAGCAGGCCGCGGCCAGCGCGCTGGACAGCCTCGAGAACGGGCATGATGTCCTGAACGCTGGAGATCTTCTGGTCGGTGATGAGGATGTACGGATCCTTCATCACGGCCTCCATGCGGTCGTTGTCCGTGACGAAGTAAGCGGAGACATAGCCCTTGTCGAACTGCATGCCCTCGACGGTGTCGATGGTGATATCGAACGTCTGGGAATCCTCGACGGTGATGACGCCGTCCTTGCCCACGACCTCCATGGCCTCGGCGATCTTCTCGCCGACCTCGGGGTCACCGGCGGAGATGGTACCGACGGAAGCGATCTGCTCCTTGGTCTCGACCGGCTTGGCCTGCTTCTTCATCTCGGCGACGGCGGCGTTAACGGCCTTGTCGATGCCGCGACGGATGGCCAGCGGGTTGGCGCCGGCGGCGACGTTGCGCAGGCCGTCGTTGACGATAGCCTGAGCGAGCAGGGTTGCGGTGGTGGTGCCGTCACCCACGGTGTCGTTGGTCTTGGTGGCGACCTCCTTCACCAGCTGGGCACCCATGTTCTCGATGTTGTCCTCGAGCTCAATCTCCTTGGCGACGGAAACGCCGTCGTTGGTGATGGTCGGGGCACCGAACGTGCGCTGCAGAGCGACATAGCGGCCCTTGGGGCCCATGGTGACGGTAACGGCGTCGGCCAGAGTGTTGACGCCCTTGGCGAGCTTAGCGCGGGCATCGGTATTGAACGTAATGTTCTTTGCCATGGTAGGTAATCCTCCAAAAGAAACGTGACTCGCGTCGCCGCTTCCGAGTCCTATGCGGCGGGCGCGTTCAAAGACGAATCAGAGATTCTGACGAGACTAGGCCTCGACAACAGCGTAGATGTCGTCGGCGCGCATCAGCAGATACTTCTCGCCGTCGACCTTGACCTCGTTGCCACCGAACTTACCGTAGATGACAACGTCACCGACCTTGACGTCCATGGGGATGCGCTCACCCTTGTCGTTGACCTTGCCGGCGCCCACGGCAACGATGGTGCCACGCTGCGGCTTCTCCTGAGCGTTACTGGCGATATACAGACCAGAAGCGGTCTTCTGCTCGGCCTCGTCGGGCTTGACCAGAACACGATCTGCAAGCGGCTTCAAAGACGACATGCTTGTCTCCTCCTTTTTGGGCCGCGTGGTTATGCCACGCGAATTAACCCTTTTTGTTTGCGTACGCGTTGAATGGTACCCACGAATGGCGGGTTATACAACACGGAGTCAAAAAATCTTATTTTTTGGCACTTAGATTTTCTGAATGCCGGGGGATAACTTAGCAGTGGCTCCCGGGGCGGACCGGAGGGCATGAAGTTTACTGCTCTACAGTCCTGCGCAAGAAGGAAAGCACATTAAGTGCTTTCCTTTGCGTGCGGAACTCGCGATAAACTTCATGCCCTCCGGTCCGCCCCGGGAGCTGGGGTAACTTATTCGGGCCCGGCATTCAGAAAAGTCAGTGCAGCAAAATGGCGATGCGGATAGGGTTAGTGCTCGTAGATCAAGTTACCTGCCAGGTAGGTGGCCTGAACCTTGGTGGCTTGGAGGTCTTGGGGGTCGATGGTGAGTGGGTTTTGGTCCAGGACTACAAGGTCGGCATACTTGCCGGGCTCCAGGCTGCCGAGGTTTTGCTCGTCGCCCGCTGCGTACGCGCTGCCAAGCGTGTAGTTGCGCAGGGCCGTTGCCGCGTCGATACGCTCGCTCGGCAACCAGCCCCCCTCGGGCCAGTGGCTGCGGGGGTCCTGGCGCGTGATAGCCGTGTAGAGCACATTCATGCTGGTAACGGGCGTGATGGGGCTATCGGTGCCGAAGGCTTGGCGAATGCCGCGCTGTTTATAGGTCGCAAACGGCCACATGATGCGGCTGCGCTCCAGGCCCAGGTCGCGCTCCGGTCCACCCGGGTCGAGTGTAATGTGGCAGGGCTGGCTCGAAGCAACCACGTTGAGCTTGCGCAGGCGGTCGATGTCCTCGGGCAAGAGGTTCTCCAGATGCTCGAGCGTGTTATGACCGTGCTGGGGCAGGCCGTACAGTTCGGCGGCCTCCTCAAAGATATCGAGCGCGGCATGGATGGCACCGTCGCCGATGACGTGAATACGCACAGTGTGACCGCGCTCCGCGGCCGCCAGAACCAGCTTACGCATGCGCTCGGCAGGAACTGTCAGACGGCCCTGGTCGCCCGGGAAGCGCGGGTTGGTATAGGGCTCGGTGAGATAGGCCGTGTGTTCGCTCGACACGCCGTCGAAGAACTGCTTAAAGCCTGGCGCCGAGAGCAGCGCGTTGTTCGCGTAGCGGGTCTGCAGCTCTTCCAAGCGCGACTGGTCATCCAGCAGCGTGGGGAACAGATGGGCTCGGATGCCCAACTTGCCGGCTGCCTGCAGTTTGTCGTAGACGTCGTCGCGGATAAAATCGCAGCCCGGCATGGGCATGAGCGACATATCGCATATCGAGGTGATGCCCTGCTCGGCCATACGCCTCATTTGATCGGAGTAAGCGCTTGCAATGCGATCCTCCCCCAGCCACTCAAGGCAGCGCGGTAGCAACTGCATGGCAGCCGCCTCGTGAGCAATGCCCGTGAGCTCGCCGTTTGCATCCTTGTCGTAGCTGCCGCCCGCTGGCGGCTCGCTGTCGCGTGTGACGCCGAGCGCCTCGAGTGCGCGGCTGTTGAGCCAAAGCGTGTGCCCGTCGCCCGAATACATAACGCAGGGACGATCGGGGAATGCCGCATCGAGCGACGCCTTGGTAGGATGCTCGGGCGGGTCCCAACGGTAGTCGCGCCAGCCCTGCGTCACAACCCAAGCGTCATCGGGCAGGTCCTGGGAAAACTCGAGCGCGTGCTGCACCAGCGCAGCCTCGGACGTGCCCATATCCATGAGCATGTACGGCGAGGAACCGACCGAGGTATGGAAGAAGTGCAGATGAGCGTCATGGAAACCTGGGCAGACAAACTGCTCGCCGTAGTCGATAACCGACGTAGCGGCAGGAGCGGCGGCGATCACGTCATCGGGCGCACCGACTGCGACGATACGGTCGCCTGCGACGGCAATCGCCAGCTCGCGGGCGGTATCGATGCCGTCTTGCGCGGTAAAGACGTTCTTGGAGCGGATAATCCGATCGATATGTTGCATGGGCATCCCCATCTCTGGCAGGAAATTCAACACCCCCGAGTGTACTCCCCCGCCCTTGTAACAAAACCCCAAGCGGCAAACGGCAACTTTACCAGCCCTAGCGGCAGGTGGCATACTGGAGAGAGCCTGTACGATTTTGCGATCAACCCAGCAAGGAGCAAATCGACCATGACGAAGACCAAGGCACAGCAGATTATGGCGGCGACCGAGGCTCGCGCGGCTGACGACGTCACCGCAGCCATCAAAGATATCGCTACCGAGTTTGAACCCTATATCATCAAGCAGCGCCGGCACTTCCATAAGCACCCGGAGCTGAGCCTTGCCGAGGAGCGCACGACCTCCGACATCGCCAACCAGCTCGACGCTATGAATATCCCCTACGAGCGTCCGCTCAAGACCGGCTTGGTGGCAACGCTTCGCGGCACCGCGCCCGACGCCTATCGCGAGGACGGCACTCCACGCCGCCGTATCCTACTGCGCGCCGACATCGACGCCCTGCCCGTTACCGAGCAGACCGGCGAGGATTTCGCCAGCGTCAACGAGGGCTGCATGCACGCCTGCGGCCACGACTGCCATATCGCCATGATGCTCGGCACGCTGCAAATCCTGCGCCATATGACCGACGACATCCACGGCGAAGTCCGCATCGTCTTCCAGCCCAGCGAGGAAAACGGCCAGGGCGCCAAGCTCATGATCGGCACGGGTGTGCTCGACGGCGTCGATGGCGCCTACGCCGCGCACATCTGGAGTGAGGTCGACGCCGGCACCGTGAGCTGCGAGCCCGGACCGCGCATGGCCAATACCGACTGGTTCCGCATTGATGTCCGCGGCACCTCGTGCCATGGCGCCATGCCCCAGCGCGGCCACGACGCCGTCATGGTGGCCGCCGAGATCGTCAATGCCCTGCAGACCATCGTTTCGCGCGAGATCAGTCCCTACGAGCCGGCTGTCATCACCGTCGGCGAGCTGCACGGCGGCACCGCGCGCAACGTTATCGCCGGCACGGCCTACCTCGCCGGCACGGTGCGCACCTACGGCGATTCGACCCACGAGGAAATGCCGGAGCTTATGCGCCGCATCGTGGAGCATACTGCGGCCGCCTTGGGCGCCGAAGCAGAGCTCACCGACTACACCATCGCCAACTACAAGGTCGAAAACGACGCAGCCTCGAGCGAGCGCTGCCGTCAGGCTGTAATCAAATGCCTGGGTCCCACCGGCCAAGGCCATTATCGCGGCACGCTTTCGGGCGAGGATTTTTCGGAGTACCTGCGCCGCGTACCGGGCGTGCTCGCCTTTGTAGGTACGCGCAACCCCAAGATTGGCGCCACGTACGCCCAGCATTCCTGCTTTTACAAGATTGACGAGACTGTGCTGGCAAAGGGCTCCATGGTGGCCGCCCAGTATGCTATCGACTTTTTGGCCGAGCCCACGCAAGAGGAGCTCGACGGCCCCGCGATTACCGCGGTCGCCGAAACCAACCCCGATCTGGCCGCCAAGTTGCGCTCTGCCAAGGCGACGACCGCCGAGGCTCGCGACGCCATCCATGATGCCCGAACGGCTCGCCATGCCGCGATCAAGGGCATCCACGACGCACGCGCTGCTGCACGCCGTGAGGAGAAGCACGACGAGTAGTCGTCACACCCATCCATAACAGCCTGGCTAAAGCAGAGCGGGGGCGGACGTATCGAAACGTCCGCCCCCGCTCATTCTTCAAGCGCTATTTCTACCCCGTCCCCAAATGGCAGACGGCATGGCTACTCGTCCTGAGGCTCCTCGTCGGAGCTTGGCTCGGACGCCGGCTCAGGTGCAGGTGCAGGTGCCGGCTCAGGCTCAGGCGCAGGCTCGGGCTCAGGCTCGGGCTCAGGCTCGGGCTCAGATGCCGTCTCAGGCTCGGGCGCCGGCTCAGACTCGGTCGCGGGAGCGGGCGCAGGCGCCGGCGAAGCATCCGGAGCACCGTAACCCGAAGGAGCGGACTTCTTCTCGAAGGGCAACACAAAAGTCAGGACGTCGTCCTTATCCTCATCGGCCCACTCGTTTGCATAGCGTGCGACCCAATAGCCAACGGCACGGTGCTTGAGCATCTTGCCAAAGACCGTAAGAAATACGGTGACGAAAGCGACCAGCACCAAGAACAGCGCGAGCGTGACGCCACCGCCGGTAACAATTGCCTCAATACCCGTAGGACGATAGTAGTAGCTATACATACCGACAGAGGCAATGGCGCCAAAGACGACCGTCAAGATCCATGTGACAACGTTGGCGACCAGGCCCGTCAAAAACTCGGGAAGGAACGAAGCACAGAACAGCTTGGTCTTGTTGTGCTTAAACGCCGCCCAGACCTTATCGAGCGAAAACGCGCTCTCGACGCGACCGGTCACCGCAAAGTGCATCACGGCGATGTCGGCGAACATCTTAAAGAAGACACCCAGAATCGCCGAGGCAATTAGCGCCAGGACAAGCAGGCCGAGCGAACCGAACAGCGCTGCCTCGAGTGCATAGGAGCCATAGTAGGAGTACGAGCCTGCGGCACCAAGCGCCACGCTCTCCACCAGCGAAAGCACTACACCGATAACGGGAATGGCAGCGATAACCTCGAGCACGACCGAAATAACGCTCGAAAAGACTCCGAGACCAAACGACGTGGAACGCATCAGTGGACGATCCATGCCGTCATCGACCTTGAGCGAAAGATCACGGCCCCACTCGATACCAAAGCCGGAACCGCACACGCTCGCAATGCAAGCTGCCAAAAAGCCGATGGCAGCCGCAATGCCGCCAATAACGGGAATAAACAACACGAGCACCGACACAACGCAAATCAGCGCCGGCAAAAACGCGATTTGGCATACACGCTGAAGCACGCCCGGAGTCTTGGTCATATCTTGGAACGCCTGAGCTACACAACCCTTTGGCGCATTCGCCACGGGCGGCTGCGGAACAAACTGCTGGGGCTGAGGCTGTCCCTGGGGAGCGGGGCCAGCGGCACCGGCATTAGGAGCACCACACACGCCGCAGAACTTGTCGTTATCGTCCATAGGGGCGCCACACTGCGAGCAGAACATCGAAATCATCCCTTCGTATCTTGAGCGAATCACCTGGATCGCAAACGATGTCTTTGACATCATTATCACCCAATGTGGGGTCAAATACTCAAAGATGACCGATTTGCAAGGTACACGGCGCCAGCAGGCGGTTCGTTGAATACGTCTGTGCTAATTCGTTCCGCGGAAGCCCTTGCCGACGATCTCGGAACTGTCGACGATCGTGATAAAGGCACCCGGATCGACTTCGCGCGCATAGCGGCGCAGTTGCACGGCCTCGCGACGGCTCAGCACGCTCATGATCACCGTCACGCACTTGCCCGAGAAGGCACCGTAGCCGCGGCTGATGGTCGCCGTACGGTTGAGATGCTTGACGATAAACTCCTCGACCTTAAGGGGCTCGGAACAAATGACCGTGCAGACTTTGCGCAGGTGAATGCTCTCAATGGCTTTGTCGACCACAAGCGTCTTGGCAAACAGGCCGAGCACGCAATACAGACCGACACGCGGGCCATACAAAAAGGCCGCGATGGTCACGATGCCGATATCGACCAGCAGCAGGGCACGGCCAATCTCGAGCGTCGTGCGGCGCTTGAGGATCATGGCAAGAATGTCCGTGCCACCCGTCGAGGCGCCGATGTCAAAGACAATAGCGCTGCCGAGCGCCGGCAAGATGACGGCAAAGCACAGGTCGAGCCACATATCACCCGTCAGAGAGACATCGGTCGGAATAAAGAGCTCAAACAGCGAAACATAGGCGGACAGCGCAAACGAGGCGAAGACGCTCCACAGGATTGCCTTGCGCTCCAAAAAGATAAAGCCCAAAACGACGAGAACCGCGTTGATAATCCACATAAAGACGCCGACGGGCAGGGTCGGAAACAGCGTGGACAGAATGACCGACACGCCCGAGGTGCCGCCAAAAGCAAAGTGATTAGGGGTTTTAAACGCAACGATGGCAAAGGCCGTAAGAATCAGACCCAGATTGAGCTCGGCAAAAAAGCGCGGGAAGCCCGGCTCCTGGCTGCGCTTTTGACCGGCACGCTCGCCGCGCTCGATATCGGTGCGATCGACCACGCGCTCCATCGGCACCACGGGAGGACGATGCATCTCCTCGGCAGCACGCGATGCCGCCTCTGCCGCGGCGGCCTCAATCGCCCATGCCTTGCTTTCTGTTTCGTGCTCGTCAGCCATTACGGCAACCCCTCGTTAACAATTTGGAAACAATGCGCCATTAGGGTAACGCGGAACGCGACGATTGCAACCCCTAGTTAGACGAGCGGTATGCCTACATCGGGGGGGGCATACAAATAACGGCCGGCCACGCTTTTGCTTGCGCGGTCGGCCGTTTAACGTTTTCGCAGATAAAACCTGCCAAAACAAACCTGTCCCTTTTTGGAAGGTTATTCGTGCTGGCTGGTGCGGTGCTCGTACTCCTCGGGGGTGATGACGTCCTCGATGCGCAGGTTGACGCCCGCCACCTCAAGGCCGGTCATCGCGGCAAGGCGCTCAGTGACGCGCGCCTTGACATCGTCGAATATCGCGGGCGCATAGGCGCCGTACTCGATAATGACGGAGATGTTGACGACCACGCGATTATCATCGGTGACCTCGACCGTCACGCCCTTGGTCAGATTCTCAGCACCAAACTGCTCCTGCACAAAGTGCATGAGGTTACCCTTCATGCCCAGAACGTGCGGAACCTCGCGGGTGGCCATGGCAACGATCTTCTCGATCACGCCGTTGGAATAGGTCAGCGAGTCCTCGGACTCGTCCGCCTCCTCGTCGTCCTCATCCACATCGGACTCGGCCTCGACGAGCGCCTCATCCTCGAGCGTTACGTCCTCGGCCTCGGCGGTGACGGTCTCGTCTGCCTCGAGCTCGGTATCGGCTACATCGACCTTCGTATTAAAAGCCATGGTTCCTCCTTATGCCTGCCGCAGATGCGACAGTCGAATACATATTAGCGGCCGCTAAACAGACGGCCGAAGAAGTTGACGATCCCGTTCTCGCCGTCGCGAATTTGGCCGATCACAGCGCCGATCAGCACGAAGAATGCAATGACGAGCGTGTCCCACAGGCCCAACGTGAGCACCAACACAGCGAGGATAAAGCCAGCGACGGCGCCGAGCGTGGTGTTGGGATGACGCACAGCATAGCTCCAGATGGCAGCGCCCGTACCCTTGATGAGACCCATAGCCTCGTCAAAATCCGCGGCTGCCGCGTCTTGTAACTCGGTTGCCTCTGCTTTGGACTCAACGGGTTCGCTCGCCGGTGTGGCGCTCTGGTCAATCGTCAGGCACGGCGTACGAGCGGTCTTATCTTGATTGGTATCACTCACCGGAAACCTCCACGGTCTGGACGGTAGTCTTGGACGGCAAAAAACGAACGCGTGCGGTCGTGCCCGACGTGCCGAGCATGGTGTCGCAGGCCTCCTCGATACGTTGCTGCATCGCGGCTGCAAGGGAGGCCACGTCCCGGTCGTCGAGCGCGATAGCCTCGACCTTAAATCGGACGTGCGAATCGTCGGGGCCTTGGACGCGGGCCTCGACATGCTCGACCATCACGCGGTCGTCGCGCTCGGCAGCAGCCCTGGCACACGAAGAAAGCGCCGCAAGGGTAACCTCGATATTGCGCTCCCCCGCCGGATGCACGCAGGACGGCTCGCGACGAGCAAACATCAGGCGAAAGAAGCTTACCAGCACGCCGATCGCCACAACTCCGCCGCATGCCGTCACGACAATGCGCGGCATGGGGTCGCGCATCAGCAGCATAAAGCGATACGTATACGGCCCCCAAAACTGGCAGACAAGCGTACCCAGCGCCACGATGGCGGCGGCAAGATACACAATCGCTAGGGCTCGTTTGAGTACGCGCACGTGGCGCTCCCTTCAAATCTCGGCTCTCGAAATGCAAAACGGTTCGCATCATTATAAAAGAGCCGGGTCCGGTGCTCTACGCACGCGGATCCGGCTCATCTATTCCACGAGGCTTGCATGCTCGCTTCATTATGCCCAGATATGCACGGCTTAACCCGTGCGGGCGCTACTCCTCCTCGAGGGCAGCGATGACCTCGTCGGTCATGTCCATGGTGCTGTAAACATCCTGGACGTCGTCGAGCTCCTCAAGACGGTCGATGAGGCGCTGAACCTTCTTGGCGTCGGCGCCGGAGACCTCGGTCGGGGTGGTCGGGACCATGGTGGTCTCGGAGCCCTTGACCTGGACGCCCTGCTCCTCGAGCGCCTTGGAGACAGCCATGACCTCGTTGGCAGTAGTCCAGACGATCCACTCCTCGCCGGCGTCCTCGTAGTCCTCGCCGCCGGCCTCGGCGATGGCCATCATGAACTCATCCTCGTCACCGGCAGCACCGTTGGCGATCATGGTCTCCTTCTTGGCGTTCTCGTCCAGGATCTCTTTGGCGACGACGATCTGGCCCTTGCGCTCAAACTGGAAGGCGACGGAGCCGGAGGTGCCCAGGTTGCCACCAGCGTGGGAGAAGGCGGAACGGACATCAGCGGCGGTACGGTTGCGGTTGTCGGTCAGGCAGTCGACGTAGACGGCGACACCGGCGGGACCGTAGCCCTCGTACACGATGTTCTCGTAGACGGCAGCGTCGGCACCCGAACCAAAAGCCTTGTCGATAGCGGACTTGATCTTGTCCTTAGGCATGGACTGAGCCTTGGCCTTGGCAACGGCAGCGGCGAGGCTGGCGTTGTTCTCGGGCAGCGGGTCACCGCCGAGACGGGCAGCAACGGTGATGTTGCGGCTGAGCTTGGAGAAGAGGGCGGAACGCTTGGCGTCCTGCGCGCCCTTACGATGCTTGGTTGTGGCCCACTTAGAGTGTCCGGACATACGTGTCTCCTATCGGTTTCGACCTAAAGCCCAGCGCAGATGCTCGGGCAATATAAACAAACGTTGTTATGATATACCTACTGGCCTGCGAGATAAACCCCAAAATGAAGGCGTCGTGATGATGGCCCCTTTGGTGCAAAGAAACCTGACCTCAATGCACCAAGTTAGAACCAGAGGAAGTCGCTGCGGGTGACGGTGGCGCCGATGGCGAAGGGCATGCAGGCGATGACCGGATACAGGTAGCGCATGTAAGTCGAGCCGTTGCACGGGCCAATCAGGCACACGGCGAGCACGCCCAACAGCGGCACCCAGATCGCCAGCGCACGCCATGAATGACGACGCAGCAGGTAGACCACCACGGCGATCATGATCCACACATAGGTGGCCGAGCTCATGGTGAGCGAGATAAACGGGATGCGCTGCACCGCCACACGGTACAGATTGATCAGGTGGTCGCACCAGCGCACCATGTTGCTGTCAACCGGATGGAAGTCGAAGTACTTGAGATTATCGGGGCGTGCCATAATCTCGGCACTGCGCGCCGTGCTGTAGACCCAGGCATCGCGCGTGCTCGGATAAAAATAACCATAGTAGTTATTGATAAGCGCCGAGATATAGCACTCGGGATCCTTCTTAAACATCTGGGCCCACACCTCAAAATAGGCCTTGATGTCCTCCTGCGAGGCGTACTCGTTGAAGCAATTTTTGACGGCATCCGACTTATCCGGGTTGTAGCGACGGCCCAGGTTCTCGTACTTGAGTACGCGATCGATCACGGCACGCTCTTCGTCGGTCACCGAACCGTCGCAAGGAGCCTCCACGATGGTGCCGTCCTCCTTAACCGTGGGGTTGACGCCCGAGTTGAGGCCGTCGTGCTTTTGGACGAAACGAGCCGTCTGCTGGAACGGAATCGAGAGGATTTCGCGCTTGGAACCGGGCGTAATGTCGTGCGCCGGCATAAAGACCTTGGTGAAGTACATATTAGAGGCAAGGCAGAGCGCGAGCACCGCGAAAACGCCAACCCAGCGGAAACGCGGGATGGCGCCCGAAGGCGCAGCACCAGTCTGCTTGGCTGCACGACGAGCCACATGCACGTCCCATACGCAAAACGCCGCCGCGATTACGCATGCCGCCAGCGGAAACACCAGGCCGCCGTTGCGCAGAAACGTGGAACCCATGGCGCCCAGAGCGAGCAGCAGCCAATCGTGGCGCGCAAAGAGCACGGGGGCTTTCTCGCCCGCTCGCTCGACATTGGCATCACGACGGGGCAAGCCACATGCCACGAGCTTGACGGTCTGTACCAGCAGAACCAAGAACGCGTCGGCAAAGAGCACGTCTTTGGTGAGCAACACCGCGTAGTTAGAGAACATCGGCATAAACGCAAAGAACAGCAGGATCGCACCGCGAACCGGCAGGCTCACGCCCAGTTTGCGCAGCAACGAAATGGAATACGCCATGCAGGCAGCCGTGATGACAAATTGAGCGCAGGTATAGATGGCAAGACCTGCGTTGGCGCTGTTGAACAGTGAAAGCCCTAGCTGGACGCACGAACCGATGAGAGCCGTGTGCACCACGGGGTGATGTCCGTTGAGCAACACATTAGGATTGAGCAGACGCAAGTAGTCGCTCGTGCCGTTGGGATAGTTGAACCACTGGCGAATCTGCGCGCCGGTGTCCCCCATAAAAAGACCGGGCAACGAAGCGATGAGCGTGGGCGCCCAGACGGTCATAAGCACCAGGAAGGGCCCGGCAAAGGGATGGACCGAGAGCACGGCGTGAGCCACACGCCATATGCGGCCAAAGTGCGCTTCGGAAAACGGGATGCGTCGGGAGCTCAGCCAATCTAGACACTCAAAGGCAAGGTAGAAGGCAACGACCGCCAAGAGCATCCAGCCCGCGCCGCCAATCCAGGCGCAGATGATGCGAGCTTTGTAGCCAAGGACAATCTCGGCCGAGTCGGTGAGATCGTAGCTGCGGCCGAACACCATGCAGATGGCGAAGAACAGCGATGGCAGAATGATCGATGGACGCCAGGTGTCGCCACGGCCAAAGAACACGTAGCGAAACGGCAAGGTGAGCAGGCAGGCAAGTGCAAGTAGCATGACCGCGTCGGTATGGCCGGCAAACGAGAGGAGCACCTCGTAGCACACGTACAGCATGCCCGAGGCTTTGGGGTCAATCGCCAAGACTGCGTTGCTCGACACCGGGGCGGGATCGATGGAAAACGCCGTGGTCGCCAACAGCGCGAGCAAAAAGGCGATGAGCGTCTGCCTGGCGGGGTAGCGCTTAAACCAGACGATGCGGGCAGCGTCGCGCGCAGCCGTTGTGGAGAGATCGGAATCCTTCACAGTCCAAAGAGCCTTTCTAGAAACCTGCCAAAAAGGGACAGGTTTATTTTGACAGGTTTTATCTGGGGAAACGTTACGGTTCTGTCATCGTTGCCCAGCAAACCACCACAAAGGTGCCTGTCCCCTTTGTGGTGGTTAGGCATCGAGGTAGATGCGCTGGGGTTGGTTGCGGCGACGAGCAAAGATGATGAGCGCCAGGCCCGCGATTACGAGCGGCAGGCTCAGCAGCTGACCCATCGTGATGACGCCACCAAGCAGATAGCCCAGCTGGGCATCGGGCACGCGCACAAACTCAATGAGGAAGCGGACGATGCCGTAACCCATCACAAACACGCCCATAAACGTGCCCTGGGGCAGCAGTGGCTTTTTGCGGCTGAGCACCTGCAAAATGCAAAAGAGCACGATGCCCTCAAGAAATGCCTCGTAGAGCTGGGAGGGGTGACGCGGCATATCGCCCGCAGTCCCGCCAAAGACCACGCCCCAGGGCAGATCGGTCGGCTTGCCCCACAGCTCACCGTTGACAAAGTTGGCACAACGGCCCAGGCACAAGGCCAGCGGCGCGCCTATGACGGCAAGGTCTGCCAAAGTCCATGCGTCGAGCTTATACATGCGGCACACGATGATGCCGCCGATAATGCCGCCCACCAAGCCGCCATGAAAGCTCATGCCACCTTCGTTGGTGGCAAAGATTTCGAGCGGATGCGCCCAGTAGTAGCCGTCGCCGTAAAAGATGACGTAGAACAGGCGGGCGCCAATGATAAGGCCAAAGACCACGCCGACCACGACACTCGTCAGGTCGTCAATCGTGATGTTAAAGCCCCAGCGACGCTGCGTGCGGTACATGACGACCGCCGTGAGCAGAGCGCCGACCACGTAGGCCAGGCCGTACCAGTAGATGGTGATGGGGCCCGCCGAGATCGCGACGGGATCAAGCATATGGTAGAGGTCGTTGAGCATATCGATCCCCTGCTCCCTACATACAAATGCGGCCGCGGGCCTTGCGCTCGCAGCCGCATATTTGGGCGTAACGTCTATGCGGAGTATGCCGTCCGCAGCTTTCGCATCTTAGAACGGCGCGTACTCGTCGTACAGGTCGTCGGTCTCGCCGGAGGCATTGACCTGCTCAACGCGGGTAACGCCGGGCACATGCTCCTTCAGGATACGCTCGATACCCATGGAAAGGGTCAGTGCGCTCATAGGGCAGCCGGCGCAGGCGCCCTGCAGCTCCAGTTTGACGACGCCCTCGTCGTCGACGCCCACATACTCCATATCGCCGCCGTCGGCCTGCAGGTTGGGGCGAATCTCTTCAAGAACCTTCTTAAGCAGCTCTTCGTTAACAGCCACAGGGGCTCCTTTCTCACAATAACGCGGGCACGCCCGCGGACAGGGGCTATGTTACTACAGCCATGTACCCGCTTAGGCGCCAGCCATGCGTGCGGACACGACTTTCACGAGCGGTCAATTTGGGACGGGTCCCTTTTGGCTGTTTTGCCGCCAGCTGGCGTTGCCACGCGCTACTGCTGAGCCTGCCCCTCGGTGCCGATGTGAACATCGACGATAACCTGGCGGTAGCTGATGCCACAGGAGTCGAGGATGCGGCGGCTGATACGGCCGTCATCGGTGTCGGCGTACTTGTTGTCTAGGTAGACAACCTCGCCCACGCCCACCTGCGCCAAAATCTTGGCGCAGTCGTGGCACGGGAACAGCGTGACGTAGACCGTGGAACCCTCGAGGTCCTTGAGCGAGCCACGGTAGTTGAGCACGGCGTTTGCCTCGGCATGGACCACGTAGTTGTGCTTGTCCTGCAGCGGGTCGTCGCTCGTACCCCACGGGAAAAAGTCGTCGTTGAGCGCCGAGGGCGTACCGTTGTAGCCCACCGAAAGGATGCGGTGGTTGGTGCTGGCGATGCACGCACCCACCTGCGTGTTGGGGTCCTTGCTGCGGCGCTGCGCGGCAATGGCCACGCTCATAAAGAACTCGTCCCAGCTAATGACGTCCAGGCGCTTGCCTGACGAAGTTTGATGAAGATCGTCCGACATGGCAGACACCTCCGTAATCGCAATAGTTTGACCCATTGTAGCAGGTGAAAGGTGGGGGCGTTTGTCCCACCGACGCCCTCACTTTTACACGCGGCGGGGCTTTTGGTTGATGCGGTAGAGCTCGGCGAGACCCCGCAGCGTCAGTGCGTCATCTACCGTCAGGCTGTGGCCGACCAACGCCGCGAGCGCCTCGGCATCGTCGCCGGTAATGACGATGGGCACGCCATCCTCCCCCGCCGCCTTGGTCGAGCGCATCTCGGCAAGCACCATGTCGAGCATGCCGTCGATGCGGGCCACCTCGCCCAAGACCACTCCCGAGCGCATGGCCTCGCGCGTGTTACGGCCGATCACATGCGTCGGTGCCGAGGGCTCGACCTGGGGTAGGCGCGCCGCAGCCGCCGAAAGCGAGCGGGCGCCGAGCGCCAGACCCGGCGCGATGACGCCGCCCACAAAGGTACCGTGCGCGTCGATGACCTCGATATTGGTCGTCGTACCCAGGTCGATCACGATACAGGGAGAGCCGTAGACGGCGCGTGCCGCCACGGCATCGGCGATGCGGTCGGGGCCGATCTCGGCCGGGTCGTCGTAGTGCACGGGCATGCCGGTCTTAAGTCCCGGCCCCACCGTGAGCACGCGCCCCGTGCAGGTACGGGAAAGCGCCGCCTTCCAGGGGCGTTCGAGCGCCGGCACCACGCAGCTCAGCACTGCGGCCGCGGGAACGAGTGCACCCGGCATGACCGCATCGGCTGCCAGTGCGCCCATGACCTGCGCGAGCCTCATGCGCGCCTCGTCTGCCGTAATGCTCGACGGCGTCGTGATCTCGCACGTCGCAAGCGGGCATTCCTGCGCCGCGGCCGAATCCTCGGCAAACAGGCCAAAGCGAATGAACGTGTTGCCCACGTCGACCGTCAATATATATGCGCACCCATTAAGCATCGTCGGCGCTCCTTTCGTCTGCCCAGCAGTATATCGCCTACCTAAACCAGTCATCCCAAAATGACTAGCTTGCGGCTATACTGGTGCGCGGCCGTGCGCGAGCTCACGCGGCGGCCCTTGGTAACCCGACTTCCCGCGTCGTATCCGTAGCGACGCTCCCGGGGGAAGCGGATATACGCAAAGGAGTTATATATGAGCAATCCCTCGAACCGTGCCTCGATGCGCGGGCAACTCACGCTGCGCGGCGTCATTATCGGCGTCCTTGGCTGCGTGATCATCACGGCGAGCTCGGCCTACACTGCCCTCAAGATGGGCGCGCTCCCCTGGCCGATCATCTTCGCTGCCGTCATCTCGCTGTTCTTCCTTAAACTCATGGGCAACGCCAGCCTCAACGAGGCCAACGTCACCCACACCATCATGTCCGCAGGCGCCATGGTCGCCGGCGGCCTGGCGTTTACCATCCCGGGCGCCTGGATGCTGGGCTATGCCGACCAGATCAGCTGGCTCGACATGTTTATCGTGGCACTCGCCGGCACCATCCTGGGCCTGTTCGCCACGGCACTCATCCACCGTCACTTTATCGTGGACGCCGCGCTTGAGTTCCCCACCGGCAACGCCGCAGCACAGACCCTGCGCGCGACCGAGGCCGGCGGCAAGACCGGCAAGCAGCTCTTTGGCTCCATGGCCATCGCGGGCATCTACAGCGTGCTGCGCGACGCTCTGGGCATTGTGCCCAGCATGCTGTGCACGCTCAATATTCCCGGCGTGACCTTTGCCATCTACAACTCGCCCATGCTGCTCTCCATCGGCTTTTTGGTGGGCTTTGCCCCCGTCGCCTTCTGGTTTGCCGGCGCCCTGCTGGGCAACTTTGGCATCATCGTCGGCGGCACCGCTGCCGGTCTGTTCGACGTTGTGACTGCACAGGGCATCGTCAAGTCCCTGGGCATGGGCCTCATGATGGGCTTTGGCGTCGCCGTCGTCCTCAAGGACATCCTGCCACAGGTCGCCGGTATCGTCCGCGGTCTTGCCGCCGACAGCTCCACCGACACCGACGAGCAGTCGCTCATCTCGGGCTCCCTTAAGCTCGACGCCGGCATCATCGGCCTAGGCGCTGCCGCCATCGCCGTAATCGTTGCCATCGCGCTCGACCTTGGTCCCGTCCCGGCTGTCATTGTGACGCTGTTCACCTTTGTCACCACCATCATGAGCGCGCAGAGCTGCGGCCAGACGGGTATTGACCCCATGGAGATCTTTGGCCTCATCGTTATGCTCATCGTGGCTGCCTTCGCTCAGATCGCTCAGGTCAAGCTGTTCTTTATCGCCGGCATCGTAGCCGTAGCGTGCGGCCTTGCGGGCGACGTCATGAACGACTTTAAGGCCGGCGCCGTGCTGGGCACCAACCCGCGTGCGCAGTGGATCGGCCAAGCCATCGGCGGCATCGTGGGCGCCCTGGTCGCCGCAGCCGTCATGGTCGCGCTCGTCACCGCCTATGGCCCGGACGCCTTTGGCCCCGACAAGAGCTTTGTTGCCGCGCAGGCAAGCGTCGTCGCCACCATGGTCTCGGGCATCCCGAGCGTGCCGTGGTTCGTTGGCGGCTTTATCGCCGGCATCGTCATGTACTGGCTCGGCATTCCGGCCATGATGATCGGCCTGGGCGTGTACCTGCCGTTCTACATGTCACTCACGGCATTCCTGGGCTCCTGCGTCAAACTCGCCTACGACAAGTGGTCCGCCCACCGCGACGCCACCGCTGGTCTTTCTGACGAGGAGAGAGCTGCCAAGGACGCCGCCTTCCAGGAACAGGGTCTGGTTGTCGCCAGCGGCCTGCTCGGCGGCGAGTCCATCGTCGGCGTTATCCTGGCGTTTGTCTCCGTGGGCTTAAGCCTGCTGGGCTAAGTCGAGCAGCTGCTCGACAGCGACCATATTGCCTACGGCCTGCCCGGTCGGTAGCTTTCGCGGCTACCGACCGGGCTTTTTGATACCAACGCAAAAAAGGCCGACGCGCTGCGTATGACAGCGCGCCGGCCTTATCGGTTAAGCCATCGAAGCGCTCCTGCTATGAACCGAAGTTCGTTGCAGAAACTACGCTCGAAACGCTACATCTGCTTGCGACGACGATCACTCAGCGTCACACCAGCGGCCACGAGGGTGATACCGCCGATGACGAACACCTCGCCCGCAAGAGCGGAGTCATCACCGGTCTGGGCAAGTGCTCCCGACGTGGTCTGCTTCTTGGCAGCAGACGCCTTTGCGGCGGCCTGCGTAACCTGGGGCTTGGCCTGAGGCTTGGCCTGCGGCTCAGCCTTGGGATGATACTTGTCGTACTCGGCCTGTGCGGCAGCCAGGGCATCCTTGGCATCGCCAAGCTCGGCAAGCGCGGCGGCATAGGCGTCGTTGGCATCGGACAGCTTGGCATCGGCATCGCTCAGAGCAGCCTTGAGGCCAGCGGCGGCATCGACGGCGGCCTTATAGCGAGCGTAGGCAGCGTTCAGCTTGACCAGCTTCTCGTTGCCCGTCGTGCCCGCGGCAAGGGATGCCTTGTGGTCGACAGCCTCAAGATCGGCCTTGAGCGCCTCGTCGTTGGCAAGCTCGGCCTTGGCCTCGACGATCTCGAAGGTCGCATCGACGACGGCTTCGTTGGCGGCCTCGAGCTGCTTCTGGGCATCGGCGACACCGGCGACGGCAGCGTCATAGGCGGTCTTGGCGTCATCGACCGCCTTCTGGGCGCCGGCGAAGCGCTTGAAGGCCTTGTTTGCGCCGGCCAGCTCACCCTCGGCGGCCTTGGCCTTCGCCTGCGCGTCGGACAGGGCCTGCTTCTTGGCGTCAACTGCCTGCTTGGCGTCCGAAAGAGCAGTCGCGGCCTGGACATCTGCGGCCTGGGCCTTATCCACACCAGCCTGGGCGGCATCGTCGGCCTTCTTTGCCTCGTCAAGCGAGCCCTGCTTGTTCGCAAGGTCCGTCTTGGCGGCATCGAGCTTAGCGGCAAGGTCCTTGACCGAAGCGGTAGCGTTGCCATACGCCTCGTTGGCCTGATCGGACTTTACCTTGGCAGCGTCGCGGGCGCTGCGAGCCTTCGCCTTGTGAGCAGCAGCATCGGCCGCCTTCGTCTTGTTGTCAGCAAGCGTGGCGTTAGCCTTATCGAGAGCTGCCTGGGCAGTAGCGGCCTCGCTCTTGGCGGCTTCGAGCTTGGTCTCGGGCGTCTTGACGTCGATACCCTTGAGTTTGGCTTCGGCGGCGGTGTAGGCGGACTTGGCGGAAGCGGTGGCGGACTTAGCCTTCTCGTACTCGCCCTTGGCGGTGTTCATGTTCGTGTCGGCCGCGGTATAGGCGTCTCGAGCGCTTTCTTGCTTATCCAATGCGTTAGAATAAGCCGTTCCAGCAGTCCCGAAGTTCTTCTGCGCTTCTGCCAGCTCATTCTGCAGCTGCTTCAGCTGCTCCTTCTGCGCCTGCGTGCCGCCTGCGTTGTAGGCAGAGTCGATGTAGTCGTTCACGAGCTTCTTGAACTCGGAGACAGTGAAATCAGCCTCACTGTCAAAAGAGCTGTAATCGAAGATTGTTACCTCGGAATCGGTGTTCTTACCGCTACCGGTCGCGATGCCGATAGCCTTCGTGCCGGCATCGATGATGTTGAGATAGTGCCCACACTCATTGTAGATGCTGTTGTAGTGCCACCAGATATAGGAGGAATCATATCGATGACTTCCAAGTGCGTCACCATACTGTTCGACGTACTTATCGAATTTCACTTTCTCCTCGGTGTAGAGACCGGTATATGGCCATCCGAGAGTGTCCTCGGTTTCGCCGCCGGTATATGCACCGCCGCCGCCAGCAAGATTTTCCCCATTGTCGTAGTAGCACTCCGAGTGTCCCCAAATGTTCGATGAATATGATGCATTAAGGGCGGCTGCCACAGTCATGCGGAGGCTGACGCTAAGCGCCGACTGACCGTTCGCCTTGCGGAGGTTGTTCTGGGTGTCGAGATATGTCAGGGCGTTACGCATCTGCTCCAAGGAAAGCGGATTGGTATCGCGAGACATGTTCTGATCGACGTAATTGTCATACCACTCGGCTTTATCGTCTGCGCCGGTCAGCATTGATACAGCGTCCTGGGCGTTCTTTTTCTGCGTAGCTGTGAACTGGCTGCCGCCGATGATGTAGTTCATGAAGCCGAACATACCCTGACTGATGACATTCTGGTCTACGGTCATGTTCGACTTGAGGTCAGCAATCTGCTGCTCAAGAGCCTCAACCTGGACATTAGCAGCGTCATAAGCCTTTTCCGCGGCGTTCGAAGCAGCGCAGGCTGCCTCCCACTCGCTGCGCTTCTGCTTGCGAACTTCGACAAGCTTATCGTACGCGGTCTTCTTGTCGGCCTCGGTCTGCTGGGCCTGCTCGTATGCCGTCTTCGCGGCGTCACGCTTACTGGCCGCGTCCTTGTACTCCTTGTTTGCCGCATCGTATGCAGACTGGACAGATGCCACAGCAGCGTTGGCGGCGTTGGCCTTCTCCTGCGCGGCAGCGACGGCAGCCTGGGCGGCCTGCAGATTTGTCTGTGCGGTGGCGTCGGCATCCGTCGCGGCATTGAGCTCCGCCTGCGCGGTCTTGAGCTCACCAGCAGCAGCGATCTTGGCGGCCTCAAGCGCACTCAGGTCGACACCCGTACCCGAGACGGCAGCATCGAGCGCGGTCTGCGCCTGGTTGAACTTCTGCTGGGCGTTATCGCGCGCGGTGGTTGCGGCTGCGAGAGCAGCGGCAGTCTCCTGCTTCTTGGCCTGGGCAGTCGTCAAAGCTGCCTCGGTATTCTGCTTTTCCTGCTGGGCGCTGGCCTCGGCAGCCTTGGCCTGGTCCAGATTGTCCTGTGCAGTAGTAACTGCCTTGTTGGCGTCATCGAGCTTTGCCCGCGCGTCCTCGACGGCCTTCTTGGCGGCCTCGTACTCGTCCATACCCATGGCCTCAAGCTTGGCCTGGGCATCATCGAGGGCCTTCTTGGCCTCATCCTGCTTTGCCTTGGCGTCCTTGAGCGCCTGGGTCTTATCCTCGACACTCTTGTTGGCCTGATCGAGCTGATCGTTCAGGTCGCCCAGCTTCTTCTGCTGCTGCTCTGCCTTGTCGACGGCCGCTTTAAGCTCGTCAATCTTCTCCTGAAGCGCGGCTACCTCGGCCTCGTTCTGCTCGGCGGCGTTATCGGTCACGGCCTGCGAGGCCTGATTCTTTTGCTGCTGCGCCTGCTTTTGAGACTGGCCCGCCGCGTCGGCCTTCTTCTGGGTGGCATCGTAGGCGGCCTGAGCGTCCTTGAGCTGCTTTGCCGACTCCTCGGCCAACTGGGCAGCCGTCTTTGCGACCGCTTGGTTACCGGCAACAACGGTGTTCTCTACAGAACTACCCCCCCCCTGAACAGAATCGCCGTTATCGGTTGACGGTGCGGCGATTGCCGCCAGCGGCGACATGAGCGGCTGAGCGATGAGGCCCGCCGTCAAAACGGTTGCGACGGCGCGGTTGGCAACGCCCTTGACGTTGACGGCCTTAGCCCGAGGCTCAAAGTGTTGTGGGCTGTAGTTTGCCATGGCTTTCTCCCTTTGACACGGATGTATCCATACGCTTCAAAATGTAGGAGCTGATTTTTGAATTCTGTTGCGCAACATTGGCGACCAGCGTATTTTTTGAAATTCGCGCTCTCGTGCTTCACAATTTCGTCACATATGTAGGAGCTGGTGCATCATATTCTTGCGGGATGGAATTGAGCCTGTGATTTGCATTTGCTCCCGCGTCATCCGCCCTATCGGATTCCACATCCAACAGACACCCCGCCCGCCACGGTGTAGAGTTAAGACAACGGGCGCGTTGCGCGGACCGCGCTGGAACGAGGTGGACATGGAACTCGACAAACAACAGATCAAGCGACTACGCGAACGCCATCACCGGCGCCATGGCATACGCCCTGCCCATAGCGAAGCCATGGAAAACGTCACCCGCTTCCTAAAGCGCGCATTCAACATTCGCGAGGGACGCGCGCCCTATCACGTAATCCGCAAGCGCTTTGTAAACGGGGCGCGCCTGACCGGCTCTCACCTGTGCATCCTCATCATCGCTATGTTGATCGCGAGCATCGGCCTCGATATCGACTCGGACATTGCCATCGTGGGCGCCATGCTCATCTGCCCGCTCATGGGCTCGGTCCTTGCCATGGCATACGGCATCGCCACGCTCGACCGCGAGATTACCGTCGAGGCCATTGCCAGCCTCGCACTGCAGATGGTCTTTTGCCTGGACACGTCCACGTTGTACTTTAAGCTCTCACCCCTTGGCACCACCACGGCCGCCATTATCGACAACTCGACGCCCACCGTGTGGGATCTTGCCGTCGCGCTCGCGGGCGGCTTTGCGGGTGGCCTGGGCAACTCGCGCGACCAGGAACCCGCCACGCTCATCGCCGGCGTGGCCGTGGCGACCGCGCTCATGCCGCCCCTGTGCGCGGCTGGCTACGGCATCGCCATCGCAAGCGGGTCACTGTTTCTCTCGGCGCTTTATGAGTTTGGCATCAACGTGGTCTTTATCGCACTGGCCGCCGAAGCCGTGCTGCTTCTTTTGCGTGTGCCGCTCAAGCGCGACCTCAACGGCGACGGCATTGTGACTGCCGAGGAAAATGCCGAAGTCGACGAGCTGTCACGCAAGGTGCGCCGCCGCATTATTGTGGGCACGGTGATCTTTGCCATCCCCTGCATCGTCATGACGGCGGGCTCCATTGGCTCGGCGCAGGCCGGCGTGCAGGACGGCTACGGCGTCACCGAGACCACACGCGAGCTTGCGGCGGTGCTGCCAGGCTTTAAGGATTACACCGTCGCCGTCGAGACCTCGGCTACCGAAGGGGACGAGGAAGGCATTGTAGAGCGCGAAATCGTCGCCCATGTGACGACAAGCGAGGCGCTCGGGGCACACGACCGTCACGTCGCCCGTAAGCTCATCGACCTCAACGTGCCCGAGCTCGATCGCGTGGAGTTCGATGTGAAGTGATGCGGGACGCGAGGTGGGCCCGGCACGAGAGCGCAGCCGCGGGGCGCAGGCACAGCCAAGCGCAGCGCTACAGCTCGTACTTGTACACGCGGTAGATGTACTTCTCGGCTTCCATCTCAAAGGTAGCGATGGGTAGACCATACCAATCGTACTCGGTGAAGGTCTTGACCTGACCCGAAGCCACGAGCATGTTATTTGAATCGCCAACGCGCTGCGCACTGCTCACATAGCCCGAGAACGGCACCGCGATCTGGTCTTCGAGCTCGTAGGTGCGCGCGGTCTCGTCCACCGTAAAGATGCGCCCAAACGAATGCGTTCCCTTGCTGTAGTCGGTCACCACCGCGGCGCCCAGCTGGCCCCAGTCGAACTTGGGATAGCTCTCGGCCGCACCAAAGTTGTTGTCATACAGTAGCACCTGGTAGCGACCGGTCGTTGCCGCGTCAGAACTCGGCAGATACGTCACACTATGCTGGCCTGCGTTGAGCGAAAAATCGCCTTGGGCCTGCAGCAGCTTGTCCTCAAAGCCCGAGCCGGCCCAAAAATCGGGCAAGCCCACGGAAGGCTGTAGCAAGGTCATTTGCGCAACATATGTCCAGCAAAAACGGGTGGTAGCCGGCACGGCTACCACCCGTTTGCCTCATATCTAGCCCAAAGCAGGCCAACTACTTCTTAATGCCGCGTCCCAGACGCTTGGCGACCGATGCAACGGCCTCCTCGCTGGCCGGTCCGCAGCTCACGCAGCCATCATGGACACGCATCTGGCCGGTGACCTCGTCCATCGCGAGCGGCGCCACCTTCTCGAGCTTAAAGCCCTTGCCGGCGCGCATGTTTTCCTTGGCAACGCTGATCATGAGCTTAATACGGTTGAGCTGGTTGACCTCGGACGCGCCAGGGTCGTAGTCCACCGCGACAATGTTGCTCTCGGGGTGCTGACGGCGCAGCTCCTTGATCACAGCCTTACCCACCACGTGGTTGGGCAGGCACGCGAAGGGCTGCGTGCAGATGATGTTGGGCGCACCGTGGTCAATCAGGTCGAGCATCTCGGCCGTGAGCAACCAGCCCTCGCCCATGTTGTTGCACACCGAAAGCACCGTTCGGGCCTTGTCGGCCATGGTACCGATGCGCTCGGGCGCCTCAAAGCGGCGGGACTTTTCGAGCATCTCCTCCACCGGCGTACGCATCCAGTCCACGAGCTTAATAAGCGCTTGCATGCCCGCACGCGTTGTAGCAGAGCTACCCAGCTCGTCCTTCTGCAGCTCGGCGTTGCTCATGGAGTACAGGAAGAAGTCGAGCAGGCCCGGTACCACTGCCTCGCAGCCCTCGCGCTCGATAACATCGACCACGTGGTTGTTGGCTGTGGGGTGGAACTTGACCAGGATCTCGCCAACCACGCCCACGCGCGGCTTGGTGCCCTCGCCCACGAGCGGCATGGTATCGAACGCGCGGATGGCTTCGCGGCACAGCTTGGTGTAGTTATGCCTGTTGAACTTGGGCGCCAGCTTGCGGGCGCGCGCCATGTACTCCTCGTAGAGTGCGTTGGCGGCACCGGGCGTGGCCTCGTACGGGCGGCAGCGATAGAGCATCTGCATCATCACGTCGCCAAAGAGCACCGCGTAGACTGCCTGCTTAAGCAGCGCCGGCGTAATCTTAAAGCCGGGGTTGTCCTCGCCGAGTGCCACGGCCGAAAGCGAGATCACCGGGATCTCGGGGTGGCCGCTCTCGCGCAGGGCCTTGCGGATGAGTGCGATGTAGTTGGTGGCACGGCAGCCGCCACCGGTCTGGCTGATGACGACAGCTGTCTTGGACAGGTCGTATCGACCGCTCTCGATGGCCTCCATAATCTGGCCCGTCACCAGGATCGACGGGTAGCAAATGTCATTGTTCACGTAGCGCAGGCCGGCCTCGACGGCATCGTGGTCAGTCGAGGGCAGCAGCTCCAAGTTGTAGCCAGCACCACGGAACACCTCTTTGACCAGGTCAAAGTGGATCGGCGCCATCTGCGGGCACAGGATGGTGTAGCCCTCCTCGCGCATCTGCTCGGTAAAGGGCACCTTGGGCCACGCGGTCGAAGCACTCTCGCGCTGAGCCTCAAACGTGTACTTGCGGCTCGCGAACGCGGGAGCATCCGTGGAGGGTGTCACCGGCGCGGCGTCGCCCTGCTCGTAGGCCTCGCCCGCGGCCGTGGCCTCGGCCAAGCGCTCGGCCTCCTGGTCCTTGAGTGCCGCCATGAGCGAGCGGATGCGGATGCGCGCGGCGCCCAGGTTGGATACCTCGTCAATCTTGAGCACGGTGTAGATCTTGCCGCTGGCTTCCAGGATCTCCTGTACCTGATCGGTGGTCAGGGCGTCCAGGCCGCAGCCGAAGGAGTTGAGCTGGATCAGGTCCAGGTCGTTGCGCATCGTCACAAAACGGGCGACGGCGTACAGGCGGCTGTGGTACATCCACTGATCGACGACGCGGATGGGACGCTCGGGCTTTACCAGATGCGCGAGCGAATCCTCGGTAAAGACCGCAAAGCCAAAGCTCGAGATAAGCTCGGGCAGGGCATGGTTGATCTCGGGGTCGTTATGGTAGGGACGACCGGCGAGCACGATGCCGTGACCGCCGTGGTCCTCGACCCACTTAAGAGCCTCCTCGCCCATGGTCTGGATCTCCTCGTGGAAGCGCGCATCGGCCTCGAAGGCGGCGTTGACGGCAGCATCGACCTCGGAGCGCGTGATCTTGGGACCACGCACGCGGCCGCGACCAGCCTCGGCATCGGCCACGCGGTCGACGGCTAGCACCTGGTACAGACGGCGCTTGAGCTCGGTCTTGTCGTGATAGGGCACAAACGGGTACAGGAACTCGATGTTCTGCTCGCGAATCTCGTCGATGTTGAGCGCCAGCGCCGTGGGGTAGCTCATGACGATGGGGCAGTTATAGCAGTTGCCGGCGGTCGGATCCTCCTTGCGCTCCCAGCGCACGCACGGCATCCAAATGAAGTCGACATCGCGGTCGATGAGGTTCATCACATGGCCGTGGCTCATCTTTGCCGGGTAGCACACGCTCTCGGACGGCATGGACTCGATGCCCGCCTGGTAGGTCTTTTTGCTCGACTGGTCGGACAACTGCACGCTAAAGCCCAGGCGCGTAAAGAACGCGTGCCAGAAGGGGTAGTTCTCGTACATGTTGAGTGCGCGCGGAATGCCGACGGTGCCGCGCGGGGCCTCGTCAGGGCTCAGCACCTCGCGGTTAAAGAGCAGCTCGTTTTTCTTTTTGAAGAGGTTGGGGGCCTCGGTCTTCTGCTTTTTGTGGCCGGCGCCCTTCTCGCAGCGGTTGCCGGTAATGAAGCGCCTACCGCCGCCAAAGTCGTTGACGGTAAGCTGGCAGTTGTTGGAGCAACGGCCGCAGCGGACATGCTTTTGCGTCACGGTAAGGTGCGCGATGTCCTCGGCCGAAAGGATGGTCGAGGTGCCATCGGCGCCGGCGCGATCGCGAGCGAGCAGGGCCGCACCATAGGCTCCCATGCAGCCGGCGATGTCGGGACGCACGGCATGAACGCCGGTGAGCTGCTCAAATGCGCGAAGCGTGGCGTCGGACATAAAGGTACCGCCCTGGACGATCACCTGACTGCCGATCTCCTTGGGGTCGCGCAGCTTAATGACCTTGAACAGGGCATTCTTGATGACGGAATAGGACAGGCCGGCCGCGATGTCGCCCACCGTGGCGCCTTCCTTTTGCGCCTGCTTGACGCGCGAGTTCATAAAGACCGTGCAGCGGCTGCCCAGGTCGACCGGGGCCTTAGCATGGATGGCAGCGTTGGCGAACGCGCGCACGTCCATGTTCATAGAGACGGCGAAGCTCTCGATAAAGCTACCGCAACCCGACGAGCAGGCCTCGTTGAGCATGATGTGCTCGATGACGCCGTCCTTGACGCGCAGGCACTTCATGTCCTGGCCGCCAATGTCCAGGATAAACTCGACGCCGGGCAGGAATGCCTTGGCGCCGCGCAGGTGCGCAACGGTCTCGATCTCGCCGGAGTCGGCCTTGAGGGCCTCGATGAGCAGCGCCTCGCCGTAGCCCGTGGTAGTCACGTGGCCGATGGTGCAGCCGGCGGGAATGTGGTTGTAGAAATCGGCCATGATGACCTTGGCCGTGCCCAGGATGTCGCCGTTGTTGTTGCCGTACCAGGTGTGCAGCAGCTGACCGTCCTCGCCCACGAGCGCGGCTTTCATGGTGGTGGAGCCGGCGTCGATGCCGATGAACACGCGGCCGGTGTAGCCTTCGAGCTTGCCCTTGGGGACGACCTCGGCGTCGTGGCGGGTTTTGAACTCGGCAAAGTCCTCGTCGGTGGCACAGAGCGGGTCCAGGCGCTCGACCTCGGCACCCTGTGTGTCACCCAGGGCATCGATGGCCTCGATGAGCTGCGGGAACGTGCTGAGCTTGTTGGACTCGTGCGCCATGGCGGCGCCGCTCGCCACAAACAGGTGGGCGTTTTGGGGCACGATACGGTGCTCCTCGTCCAGGTTGAGCGTGAGGTAGAAGCGATGACGCAGCTCGGAGAGGTACTGCAGCGGGCCGCCCAGGAAGGCGACGTTGCCGCGGATGGGACGGCCGCACGCCAGGCCCGAGATGGTCTGGGTCACGACGGCTTGGAAGATGGAAGCGGCCACGTCTTCGGGGCGGGCGCCCTCGTTGAGCAGCGGCTGGACGTCGGTCTTGGCAAAAACGCCGCAGCGGCTGGCGATGGGATAGATGGTGGTGGCGTTGGCCGCGAGCTCGTTGAGGCCGCTCGCGTCGGTGTGCAGCAGGGTTGCCATCTGATCGATGAACGCGCCCGTGCCGCCGGCGCAGGTGCCGTTCATGCGCTGCTCGATACCGTTGTCGAAGTAGATGATCTTGGCGTCCTCGCCGCCCAACTCGATGGCGACGTCGGTAGCCGGGATGAGGGTCTCGACGGCACGTTTGCTGGCGATGACCTCCTGGACAAACTCCAGGTCGAGCCACTGGGACAGCAGCAGGCCGCCCGAGCCGGTAATGGCGCAGGTCATCTGGGCCGTCGGCAGCACGGTCGCAGCGCCCTCGAACAGGTCGCGGGCGCAGGCGCGGACGTCGGTGTGGTGGCGCTGGTACTTGGCGTAGACGATCTGGTTGTCATCGTTGAGCACGGCAAGCTTGACGGTTGTGGAGCCCACGTCGATGCCGAGGTGCAGGTTGCCACGAGCGTTCTCGGGGTTGAAAATCGCGCCTTCGGGGGCGTGGGCGGCGGCTACGGGCTCAGCGGCGGTGGTGGGCTCGCTAGCGACGGACGTCTCCCCTGCCGCGTTCTTGGCATCGGTAACTGCCTCGGCAACTTTCTCGGCAGCCGCGGCCGCAGCCTTCTGCGCGGCGTCCACCACGGTGGGCGCGGCCTCACGCGCGGCAGCGACCATACGGTCCTTGATGCCCTCGACGAGTTTGCTCATTGTCTCTCCTCTTAGTTGTTGGACTCGACGGTTGCGGCGGTGTCGGCCGCGTCCTCGAGCTGCAGGTTCAATAGCTTCAAGCCGTATTCCGGCACGTTGATATCGATGGGTTGGCCATATAGGTCGCCGGGACGCACAAAGGCGATAACCGTCATAATGCGCGCCATGGCCTCGGGCGATTCGGTGAGCCCACGCTCAAACCAGCGCTGAATCATGCCGACCTCGGCACTCACGACGTAGGTAACGTAGTAGTCGAAGAACGTGCCCAGCGCCAGGCCCAAAATGCCCGTCTGCGCACGCGGCACCACAGCCTCACGCGCGGTGTCGATGATCCTTTTAATGAAGGCCTGGTCGCCGCCCGGACCCAGCAGCGCACCGATTAAGTCGCGGTTGGCCGCAAGATAACGCAGCAGCTCAACCGAACCGGGCGCCGGCTCGAGCTCATCGATGTTGTGATAGAGATCAGGCAGCTGAGCTGCGGTGATGAGCTCAATGCGCTCACGGATCTCGGCCAGCAAGCCGTCCTCGATTTGATTGATAAAGTCGGGAATATCGCGGTAGTGCGAATAGAACGTGCGGCGCGTAAGGCCAGCGCGCTCGGTGAGCGACGCGACATTAATGCGCGAAAGGTCGCCGCTTTCGGCAAGCTCGCTGGCAAGTGCTCGGCGAAGGGCACGCTGCGAGCGAAGGGACCGGCGATCGCATTTCTCGAGCTGGGACAAGCGTCCTCCTTGTTACTCAGCCTGTGCGCTATTGCACAGTGCGAGTATTATTGCACACCGTGTGCATCAACACGTAAAGGCAATATTTTGGATGTGACGAAGGGGCAGCCTCTTTGTCACATCCAGCGACCGCCTAGGTTGTGCCGGTTGTGCCAGGCTTTTGAAGCGGCATTGCCAATTGTTCAAAATGTCATTCGTGGGTAGAATAGTGTCGACGGCAGCCCAAGTTCTGGAAAGCTGGGCAGCGCCGTTGTTTGCATTAGGGGGTCAACGCCTTAGCGGCGGCGACCCCTTCTGTTGCGCTTCGAACGCTGCTTGAGTGCCTCGGAAAGGCCGACAAGCGCCGTGAAGAACGAAACCAAAGCGGTCAGAAGTCTCACGAAATCAATCAAATCGGTCATGGGCATCACCTCCCATCGGATGGAGGGCGTTGCCCGGCACATGGAACTGCCGCCAACAGTATCAATTCTATCAAAGCGCAGTTAGGTATGCGAATGTTTGTTCGTATTTCAAGAGACCAGCGTCAACTGTGACAAAGTGACTGCCCCTTTGTCACATTATTCGATGACGGTGCGGGAGTTTTGCTTGTGCATGGTGGCGAGCATGTGTTTGGGGACGGCGTGGACCATGCAGCTGCCGATGGTCGCGCTCGCGGCGGCCTTGGCGGCATCGCTTGCGTTTTTGGTCGCGTAGCTGTGGCGGAAGCGTTTGAGCATGGCAATGTCGTTGCCGCCGTCGCCGTAGACCGCGACCTCGTCCTCGGCAATGCCGTAGTAGCCCGCCAGCCAGGACACACTCTCGCCCTTGTTGCACGCCGCGTCCGTGATCTCAAACATCACCGGGTCAAACGGCGCGTTGACCACGCAGTCCGAGCGCTCGGCCAAATACGCCTTAAGGTCGCGCTCTAGATCGGGCGAGGTCACGCGGCAGTTGATCTTACACACGTCATGACGCAGGATGTCGCCGATCGACTGATCGAAATACTGCTCCTCGTGATACCCGCCACGCGCGCGCATGCCGCGCATCACGATGCGCTTGATAGGGCTGTCCTTCTTAAAACCCGCCTGGTGCATCTCGAACGACCCGCTCGAAAACATGCCGTCGGGCGTGGAGCAGTCGAAGCAAATGTCCGGGAACGCCTTGAGCAGTTCCTCGGTAACCTGCGGGTCGATGGTCCAGGTCTTGAGCACCTCGCCATGACTGTCGCGCACGATGGATCCGTTGGAGCAGCAGGCGTCAAGCGTCAGGCCCGTAAAGCCATGCTCGCCGATCGGCAGCGTCGAGCGTCCAGTCGCGGGAACCACATGCAGGCCGGCCTCGGTCAGCTCGCGAATGGCGCGGCGAATGGTTCCGTCCGCCTCGTGCAGGGCGTTCAGCAGCGTTCCGTCTAAGTCACTCGCAAACATCTTGATCATGGGCATGCCTCTCCTTCGTCTGCACGATATTGTAGACGAGAACGGGCGCGCCCCAAGAGAGGCGCGCCCGTCAGGCGAAAGATTGTTCTACACCGCGGCGGGGCCGTGTTCGCCGGTGCGGATGCGGATAACTTCCTCGACCGGCTCGACCCAGATCTTGCCATCGCCGACGGTGCCGCAATCTTGGAAACGGCGCGGCAACGGGCGCGAAGCGGACGGGAAATACGCGAACAAGGGAGCCGTGAGCGCGCCCGTCCCGGCTAGCGGCGGAACAGCTCGCGGGCTCGGTCGCGGAGGTCGGTAGCTCGAATGACGCCTTCGTAGTGATTGATGCGCAGACGCGGGAAGGCATTGAAGAAGCGCAGGTCGCGGCGGCTGAGTGACACGCTCGGCACCGGACGGCTTATGCGCTTGCCGGCAAGGCGACGACTGAGCGACGGACGCGGCATGCTCGGCGCGGCATCGGCCACGCGGCGGGCAGCAAGTGCCAGGCCGCGAGCACCATCCGCGATAAACGTCGGCATCGAAGCCTTCTCGCGCAGGGCATCGAGCGCGGCGTCACCCAGCTCGGCCAGCCACGCGTTAACGGCACGGCTACGGATGTGCGTCTGTGCCACCGAGTCAATCGTAGAATCGGGAATACGTTCGAGCATTGAGTCCGAGGCATCGGCAAGCGACTCATTGATGCGGTCGGCAAGGTCGGCCCGGACGCGCTCCAGCTGATCAGACAGACGCCGCCAGCTCGCCAACGAGCACGCCGCGTCGACCATCATCGCGACCGCGACGATAAAGGCGGACAGCCGCACAATCAGCACCGGCAGATGGCCAAGCAGCCCCAGCAATGCCGGCTCCACTAAACGGCAAATGCACAGCGCGCCCAGGCCAAACGCGCAGGCCCAGTACAGACAGATGCGTCCGTGCAGGTTAAACGGCAGGTGCGAATAGTCCCAAAAGCGAGCGCCCGTTGTTTTTTCCAACAGCACGCCCACACTGTACTCGATTGCGCTGCATACAAGCGCCGCGGCGACAAACTGGCTCGAGGCATCCGGAATCCCGCGCAACAGCAGCCAGCAGGCAATGCCGCCCGCGCCATAGATAGGGCAGCACGGCCCCAGCAAAAAGCCACTGTTGGCAAATCGTCCGTGGTTGAGCATGGCGCAGACTGTCGATTCCCATGCCCAACCGCAAAAACCGTAGAAGGCAAACGAGAGCACCAGCGCCGAGAGCGGACAGGCGGCAAGCGTCGCGCCGTCAAATGCCATGTCGATCGCGGTCCCCACCGTCTACCCTCTCCTCTTCTCGCTCGAATCTTTGCTCGAGCCGTCGCTCGAGCCCTCGCTCAAATCGTTCGCGCCGTCTTTGCGCGGCAGGCGGCCGGCGACCGTCTCACGCAGAGCACACCATTTATCCGCCAGGCAAACAATCCACGCCTCGCGACACGTCGGCGGCACCGGCACCAGCGGAAACATATGGCGCACGATAATATTCCGCTCACGAGACGTCAGATCAAAATCTTCCTCCGCACGCGCCAGGGCAAAAAATGGATGCCGAAATCCGTGCAGTCGATGGCTCGGGTCGGGGTCGTGCCAATCGTAGAGAAAGTAATCGTGTAACAGGGCTCCGCGCAACAACGAAGCACGGTCGACCGAAATGCCAGCACGGCCCAAGCGCTCGGCAAAGGACAGGCTCACCCGCGCTACCGAAGTCACATGTGCATAGACCGTCACGTCGCCATGCTGGATAAACTCGTGCGTCAGGTCCAAGCGGCCCGCCTGGGCCAGCTGGCGGGCGGCATAGTCGACCTCGTGCGCGATTTTCTCGGCACGAACGGCATCGGACATGCTGCCTCCTTCCAGCGGCTCACGGCGGGCAGGCACCGGCCCCGCACAAAAGGAGCTGCGGG
>UQXC01000007.1 GCA_900544995.1 uncultured Collinsella sp.
TGCGGCTGATCCGGTTCGACCGGGCCGCGCGGCAAGGAGATATATTGCCAGACCGCAAAGCTCTGTGGGACGTCAATTCCACTCTTCACAAGTCCTACACAACATATTGCTTTCTATAGGTAATAGAAAGACTGGTGCGGATCTTCCGCACGTATCAGATGATGACCCTTTGGTTCAGGAATATATAGAGATCGGTCACCTGTAAGTGTTTATCTACCCGCGCTTTTAGCAATGTAAACCGCGCTTCAGATAAAAAGAGGGAGCGCCGCGCACAACGCGACACTCCCCTAGCGATTCAAGAGAATCTATTAGGCCTCGAGAGCCTTCTTGGCGATGGTAGCCAGCTCGTTGAAGGACTCGATGTCCTCGTAAGCCATCTGAGCCAGGACCTTGCGGTCGAGCTCGATGCCGGCAACCTTCAGGCCGTGCATGAACTGAGAGTAAGAGATGTCGTTCAGACGAGCAGCAGCGTTGATACGAGTGATCCAGAGAGAACGGATCTCGCGCTTCTTGTTGCGGCGATCACGATACTGATACTGCAGAGAGTGCTGGACCTGCTCTTTAGCATGCTTGTAAGTACGCGAAGCGGCACCGTAGTAACCCTTCGCACGGTGCATAACGGTACGGCGCTTCTTCTTGGCGGCAACAGCGCGCTTAATACGTGCCATGTTCTATCAACTCCTAGACGGTAAAACGAAAAACGGGAACGCGAACTTAGGCGAGACGCGACTTGATGACCTTGCGGTCGGCAGCGGCGATCTCGGTCTCCTGACGGAAGCCACGCTTACGCTTGGTGGACTTCTTGCTCAGGATGTGGCTCTTGAAAGCCTTGGCGCGCATAAGCTTGCCGGTACCAGTCTTGCGGAAACGCTTCTTGGTGCCGCTGTGGGACTTCATCTTAGGCATGAAATACTCCTTAATCGGTTACAGAACACTAGTTATTTGGTATCGCTTGCCGCTTTATCCTCATCGAAGGCGCCCTTAATCGGGGCGAGCAGCATAAGCATGTTACGGCCTTCCATCTTAGGCTTGGACTCGACCGTAGCGTAAGGCTTGAGATCCTCGGCGAGACGCTCGAGAACGTTAAGGCCCTGCTCCGGGTGAGCCATCTCACGGCCGCGGAACATGATGGTGATCTTAACGCGTGCGCCCTTCTTGAGGAAACGCAGAACGTGGCCCTTCTTGGTCTCGTAGTCGCCAACGTCGATCTTGGGTCGGAACTTCATTTCCTTGACCTCGACCTTGGACTGGTTCTTACGAGCAGCCTTGGCCTTCATGGCCTGCTGGTACTTGAACTTACCGTAGTCCATGACCTTGCAGACCGGCGGCTCCGCGTTGGGAGCGATCTCGACCAGGTCGAGACCCTGATCGTCGGCGACACGCTGGGCATCGCGGATGGCGAACAGGCCGAGCTGAGAGCCATCGACGCCAATCAAACGGCACGAAGATGCAGTAATCTCGTCGTTGATGCGGGTGTCATCAGACTTAGCTATTTTCCCTACCTCCATTCATAAAAAAATAACCCGGCGCTTCTCAGCAACCAGGTCGTACACATAGAAATCCTCGATTTGAGGAAGGGAATCTAAGTTGTATGACCAGTCAGCTGCTCATTGGCGCCAAAAGGTGGGAACCCTCGGGTTCCTCTTTAGGGCATTGCGGGAACAACGCCTTGCGAATAATAACACGTACAGCGCGTTATCACATTACGTACACGAAAAAGGGGCCTTGACCCCCTTGAACGCTCGCTTGCATGTATGGTGCCCGAGGCGAGACTCGAAGGGCCTTCGCTTCGCGAAGCCCCGGGCTTCGGGCGCGAGGCGCCCTCGCCACGCTCCGCTACAAACAGGCCGCAGGCCTGTTTGCTTAACGCTTCGCGCGCTCACGCGAGTTCGGCACGAAAAAGGGGGCCGCAACCCCCTTGAACGCTCACTTGCATGTATGGTGCCCGAGGCGAGACTCGAACTCGCACGTTGTTGCCAACGGTGGATTTTGAGTCCACTGCGTCTGCCAATTCCGCCACTCGGGCACGTAATGCGTGAGTTAGTTTATCACAGCTTTCTACCGATTAGTCCGAAAATGGAATTTCGAGCATTTCGATGAGTTCGACCGTGCGTAGCATCTCGCGCTGACGGCATCCGCGACCGTCGACCGAAGCCTCACCCATCTGGTTATCGTAAGGGTCCTCGCGCATGCCGTCGAAAGAGGGCTCAAACTCTGCCTGGAATCGATTGTTGGCCACCATACGCCATGGGTCGAGATTGCCAAAGTAGTGACGGCGGCGCCACTCCTCCCCCATCCTGCGAGCAGAAGATCCAAATGACACGTCGGCGTTGAGCCAACCGGTCTGCGGCGTATAGAACTCTGCCCAGTCGTGCGACCCCACCGAATCGGGCGCAACGTAGAGGCCGCTCTGCCAACGGGCAGGCACGCCCGCGATACGGCACATGGTGATAAACGTGAGCGCCATAACGCCGCAATCGCCGCGGAGCGAATGCGCGCAGTCATCGGCAATAGATCCCAAAAGCAAGTACGGCGGCTGATAGCGATAGTCGATATACTGCGTCAGGTAATCATAGATAGCACGGGCGCGATCGAGCGGATCCTCGAGTCCGCCAACAACGCTGGCCGTCAGCTGCTGCAGATACGGCGTAAATGCAATGTGCGGACGGTCCTCGGAAATATCCTCGGGCAGAGGCGCGTCCATACGCGGATGAACCGGAAGTGTGCCACCGTAGACATCACAATAAGCAGCATCGATGTGATAACGATAAGTCACCGAGAATGAGCGCTCACTCGAAGAAGACCACGAGGCGGTACGCGCCGAAGCGTTCGCGGGAGCAACAGCACCCTCCGGCGTCATGTCGAGAATCTCGACCTGAGACTGTTGGCGGCAGGTGGCGGCTACGGGAAGCCAAGCGCGAACGGTCTCCCCCTCTAGAGCGCCGGGGACAGACAAGGACGCCTTAAGCGTAATAACGCGAGTCAATCCGTTTTGTGACTCCATCTCCTTGAGCATCTCGTTGCGCAGTGCAATTCCGTCCGTAGGATCGGGACGCATGCCGGGAACCTCTTTGGGATATACGCGAAGCGAATCGAGGAAGTTGTCGAGAACGAACAGCTCGCCATCGATAAAGCGCCAGTCAATACGCTTACGGTCAATCAGATCGTCAAACTGCTCCTCGGTAAACTCAGGCCACTCCTCGCGAATCATCGCAATAGCCCGATCGCGCGACACCGAAAAATGAAGCGGCGTCTCAAGCATGCGATACCGCTCGGCACGGACGCAGGCAGCGAGCGAGGGATCGGGATTTTGGGCAAGTAGACGGTCGCAGGCCTCAATAGCCTGCGAAAGATACCCCGCGTCCTTTAAACGCAGAATCTCGGGTGGCAAGCCAACATCTAGAAAACGGAAGTCACCATTGCAAACATCAACAGAGCAACCAACAGGACCCTCGTCAATAACCTTCCCATCCGAAGGCAGCACATTAATAACAGCCATACCAAACTCCAAGTCATTAGAACTCTCGAAGCCCATTGTAGCTAGATAAATAGAAAGCCCCAACAAAGGAGCCATCAACGCCGCTGAACGGTAGCAAAAATGAATTCAGCCTCGTAACCCTGCAGCGAGTTAACAAAGGAGGCCCCGTTCACCCGGAGCTTTTCCCATTGCGCGACTTCTGGCAAAGCCAGGTGAGCGCAAGGGAAAAGCGTAGGGTGAACGGGGCCTCCGACGGGAAAGTTAAACCGCTACTTACGCCTTGTTGACGGAGCCAAACTCCTCCATGAGCTCCTTAGTGCGGGCAACGATGTTGTCGCGACCAGGCTTGAGGAGCTTGCGGGGGTCAAAGCCCTTGCCCTGCTGATCCTTACCGGCCTCGATGTACTCGCGAACACCCTTGGCGAAGACGAGCTGCAGATCGGTGTTGACGTTGATCTTGGAGATACCCAGGGAGATGGCCTTCTTGATCTGATCCTCGGGGATGCCGGTGCCGCCGTGCAGGACGAGGGGCAGGTCGCCGGTCTGAGCCTTGATCTCGCCCAGGCGCTCGAAGGAAAGGCCAGCCCAGTCGGCAGGGTACACGCCGTGGATGTTGCCGATACCGCAGGCGAGGAAGTCGACGCCCAGGTCAGCAATCTGCTTGCACTCAGCAGGATCAGCGAGCTCGCCGCTGGAGGTCACGCCGTCCTCGGTGCCGCCGATGCCGCCGACCTCGGCCTCGATGGACATGCCCTTGGAGTGGGCAAGCTCAACGAGCTCCTTGGTGCGGTCGAGGTTAAGCCGGAAGGTCTCCTCGTGAGAGCCGTCATACATGATGGACGTAAAGCCGGCCTCGATGCACTTGAAGCAGTCCTCGTAAGAACCGTGATCGAGGTGAAGGGCGACGGGAACGGTAACGCCCGTGGCCTCGACGGCAGCCTTGACCATGTCGGCGCAGACCTTGAAACCGCCCATCCACTTAGCGGCACCAGCGGTGCACTGAAGGATCAGCGGAGACTTGGCCTCCTCGGCGGCCTGGAGAATAGCCAGGGTCCACTCGAGGTTGTTGGTGTTGAAGGCACCGAGACCGTACTTGCCGGCCTCGGCCTTCTTGAGCATGTCTGCTGCGTTGACGAGCATAAAAGAAACCTCCTGTAAGGTTGCTCCGATAACGCCTGAGATTTTACCACGACATACCCGAGCATAAACGTTCGTTTGCTCACGAATACCATCCGATTGGACAAATTTTGACCGTTTGCCCCACAGAATCGACCCACTGGGGAAAATAGCTTGACGATTGAGTGGTCTTCGTGGTTCGAAAGACGGCTTCGAGCCTACATCTGCATAAACGGGTTCTGCATAAGTTCGCGCGCCATCGTGGTCGAACCGCCATGGCCCGTCAAGCAAACGGTATCGGGCGGAAGCGTCTTGGCAAGTTTGGAAAGCGAGCGCATAATCGCCGCCTCGTCACCGCCGGAAAGATCGGTACGACCGTGGCTGCCCGGGAAAAGCGTGTCGCCCACAAAGGCGATGTTCCCCTGCTCGGTCGCGGCGAACAGGACAATGCCGCCCGGCGTATGCCCCGGCGTCTCGATCACCTGCAGGCAGACGTCGCCCACCTCGATTGTATCGCCCTCGGCAAGCAAGCGCGTCGGCTCACCCGGATCGGGCGTCTCGATGTCCCACATGGCGCGCTGCTCCTCGATATTTGCGCGAGGTACCGTCACGTCCTTAGCGCACAACTCATATAGTGCGCTGTCGCCAACGACAGCTCGAACCCCGGCAACCCCGCCAACATGGTCGGCATGACCGTGCGTGCAGACAGAGCCGAGTACGCGCACCTCGGGATGCGCGGTGTGGATATGCTCCACAAGACGCTCGCCCTCCCACGCCGGATCGACGATTAAGCACTCGTCATTCGAAATCACGGCGTAGCTGTTGGTCTGAATCGGGCCGTTGACGAGCGCCTCAATCGAAGCCGCGCCTCGAGGTGTCAGGTCCAAAGTCATATCGCCCATGCGCATACCCTCCTTCTAAAATACGTTCGAGGCACCAAACGATGCCTCGAACGTAACCAATATCTATGATGCTGAGAGGCTCTCGCACCTACACACGGCGCTTGAGTTGCGCTCCGCCCTCGCCGGGCATAAGACGGCGAGCGTCGTAGACCGAATCGACACTGCTGATGGAAGCCAGCAGCGGATCCAGGCCGCTCGCATCCGAAATTTCGACCATAAAGCGCAGGGTTGCAATACCCTCGCGGTTGGTCGACGTGGCGGCGGAAAGGATATTGCCGCCCGCATCGCCAATGGCAATGGTGACATCCTTGAGCAGGCCCATGCGGTCCAGGCACTCGACCACGATCTCGACCTGGAAGAGGGTATCGGCAGCGCCGTCCCACTCCACATCAATCATGCGCTCGGGATGTTCCATAAGACCCTTGACGTTAGGGCAGTTGGCGCGATGCACCGAAACGCCACGACCACGCGTGATGAAGCCGACGATATCGTCGCCCGTCACCGGATTGCAGCAATGCGCTAGACGGACTAGCAGGCCGCTGTTGCTCTCGCCCTTGACGATAATGCCGTTACTGGCGCTCTTGCCGCGCTTTTGCGGCTTGCGGTTGGAGCCGCGAGCAGGCTGTTTCACGACCTCGGCGATAGCCTCGGCCTTGGTGAGCTGTTCCTCGGGCTTGGGGTCCAAGATTTGCTCGACCTTATTGCCCACAGCGCGCGGGGCAACCTTGCCGGCGCCGACGGCGGCAAACAGGTCCTCGAGCTGCTTGAAGTTAAACTGCTCCGCCACGGCGTTGAGCGCACGCGTCGAACGCGGCGTAGAAATGCCATAGCCACGCTTACGCAGGTCCTTGGCCAGCATATCGCGGCCGGCGGCAGCGTCGTCGTCCTTGGTCGCAGCGGCAAAATAGCGGCGGATCTTTGACTTGGCGGAAGGTGTCTTAACGATCTTGAGCCAATCGCGCGACGGCTTGGAACTCTTGTTAGTCAGGATTTCAACGCGGTCGCCCGTCTTGATCTCGTGCGTGAGCGGAGCCACCGCACCGTTGATTTTGGCGCCGACGCAGTGGTTTCCTACCTCGGTGTGAACGGCATAGGCAAAGTCGAGCGGCGTGGAGCCGGCACGAAGCGCCATGACCTCGCCCTTGGGCGTAAAGACAAAAATTTCCTGGTCGAACAAGTCGACCTTCAGTGAGTGCAGGTATTCCTTGGCATCGGTGATCTCGTCGGAAGCCGCCCAATCGAGCGAATGCTTGAGCCAGTTGATCTGGTCGTCCAAACGTTGAGCGTCATTGGTCTTGGAAGCAGACGATCCGCCCGACTTCTTATATAGCCAGTGGGCGGCAATGCCGTACTCGGCCTGCTCATGCATCTCGTAGGTTCGAATCTGAATCTCGAGCGGACGAGCCGTAGGGCCGATGACCGTCGTGTGGAGCGACTGGTAGTTATTGACCTTGGGCATGGCGATATAGTCTTTAAAGCGACCGGGCATGGGGTGCCACAGCGTATGCACCGCGCCGAGCGTGGAGTAGCAATCGCGCACCGAATGCGTGATGACGCGCAGTGCCACCAGGTCGTAGATCTCGGAGAATTCCTTGCCCTTGCGCTTCATCTTTTGGTAGATGGACCAATAGTGCTTGGAACGGCCGTTGATCTGGAAGTCCTCCAGACCAATGCGGTTGAGCTCATCGGTAAGCGTCTTGATGGTCTCGGCAAGGTAGCGCTCGCGGACCTCGCGCGACTCCGCCACCATGCGCGCGATGCGCTGGTAGGCATCGGGCTCCAGGTAGAAGAAGGACAGGTCCTCGAGCTCCCATTTAATGGAGCTCATGCCCAGGCGGTCGGCCAAGGGCGCGTACACGTCCATGGTCTCGCGAGCCTTAAACAGGCGACGATCCTCGCGCAGGGCCGCCAGCGTACGCATGTTGTGCAGACGGTCGGCAAGTTTAACGATGATGACGCGGATGTCCTTGGACATGGCGAGGAACATCTTGCGCAGCGTGAGGGCCTGCTTCTCGTCCATGCTGTCGACTTCGATGTTGGTGAGCTTGGTCACGCCATCGACGAGCTCGGCCACCGTATCGCCAAACAGGCCGGAAACATCGGCAAGCGAGGTCTCTGTATCCTCAACGGTATCGTGCAGCAGCGCGGCGCACACCACATCGCAGTCCATCTTGAGATCGGCCAAAATGATGGCGACCTCGACGGGATGGTTAATGTACATCTCGCCCGAGCGCCGTTTTTGGTTGCAATGCTTCTCGGCAGCAAAGCAGTAGGCCTGCTCCACCTTGGAGAAGTCGTCCTCATTCATATATTTGAGGCACAAGCGCTCCAGCTTGTCGTAGCTGTCCGCCATAATCTCGGGCGGCAGCTCATCGGCATGCTTATAGTGCTCCATCTCCGAAAAAGGCTGGAGGGTGGAATCATGGGCGGTACGGGCTGCGGCATCCATCGAGGTCCCCTTCCCCTAGGCCCGCGGAACGATCGGGCGGTTAACTTTGGCTAGCATATCAGAAGCGCACGAATCGAGTGCCCAGCTCCGAAAAGCCGAGAACTCCATGCGCGAGCGCAAGCCCTCCAAATAGCGAATCGACCTGCTCAATTGCACGCGGCCGGGATTTTCGGCCATCGCGATGCGACGAGTGTCGTCAAACCCCGAAACGCGACAGAAACCAAGCTCTTCGAAGATTCCCAGGCCACTTTCCACCGAGCGCTCGTCGACCGGCGTGCGAGCATCGATGGCAAGGCACATCTGCGCGATGTCGATATCGCTCGCGCTAAAGGAATCGTCCCCGGTCTTGCCGCGGTTGGAGCGCCACATGGTCTGCAACGCGCGATAGAGCGTGACGAGCTCGTCGCGCTCGGGCGCATAGCAGTCGAGTAGGCGCTCGTTAATGCGGGCGTCGCGCGACGAATAGAGCAGATGGATCACGGCGGGCTGGCCATCGCGACCGGCACGGCCGCTCATCTGGTTAAACTCAATGCCGCCAAACGGCATGTGATAGAGCACGACATGGCGGATATCGGGCAGGTTGACGCCCTCGCCAAAGGCAGATGTCGAGACGATGCAGCTGAGGCTGCCGTCTCGGAATGCTTCCTCCACGCGACGGCGATCGGAACGCGCAAGCCCCGCGTTATAGAACGCGATATGGGTTGCACAATCGGGCACACGCTTGCGCAACGTCTTGGCGAGTGCCACGGACTGGTCGCGCGAATTGACGTAGATGACGGTCTTTTCCCCCGTCGCCACAATCGACACCAAACGGTTCTCGCGACTTGCAAGATCGCGGTCGTCCTCGAGCTGCAGGTTCTCGCGCACCGTCTCGTCGACCACCGTGCGAGTGATCGGCAGCATGCGGGCAAGCTCGGCCACAACCGGAGCCGTCGCGGTGGCCGTCGCAGCCATAACGACCGGGTCGCCCAGGGCTTTGAGGATATCGGGCATGTCAAGATAGGCGCTGCGGTCGCCGCCCTTGGCAAGGCCGGCGTGGTGCGCCTCATCGATAACGACAAAGCCGATGCGGCCCGAACGCGCGAAACGGTCACGGTGGATAGACAGGAACTCGGGCGTCGTGAGCACGATACCGGTGCGGCCCGAAGCTAGGCCGGCGAACACGTCATCGCGTGCGGCCTCCACGGTCTCGCCGGTCAGCACGCCAACGCCAATGCCAAGCGATGCCATCGTCGACGAGAGGTGATAGGCCTGGTCGGCAACAAGCGCACGCAGCGGATAGACAAAGATGCTCGCACGTCCGCGAAGCACCGCCTCACGCGCGGCATGCACATGGAAGATGAGCGACTTGCCGCGGCCCGTTCCCATAACCGCCAAGACACTCTGGTGATCGGCCAGGGCATCGAGCGCCTCGACCTGCGCGCGGTGCGGCTGGTTCGAGCCGATAAAGCTATGGATAAGCGAGCGCGTGAGCTCGGTATAGGAAAGCTGGGCGAGCGTCTCGCGCTTGCGCGACTCCAGGCGCAGGCCGGAATCCGCCGGCTGCACGCCACGACGAAGCTCGCATGCCGGATCGTCGACGCTGGGCAGCGTGGTACCGCGGACCAGAACATCCTTGACCATGAGCTTGGGCTTCACACGACCCTGCCAATGCTCGGCAACGGCCTCGAACACCAAGTCGACGGCGCTGTCGCAATTGATAAGCTTGTCGATCTGCGGTACACGAAACATGATGGCCGGCACACTCGCGGCGCCATCCGTCGCCACGAAGCGCATGTGCTCGCCGGTCTTACCCACCACGGCGCGATCACACATCGTCACGCCCTCGGCAGCCAGCAGCGGCACCTTATTACCCTGGCCAAACGGCTCAAGGCGGGAAATCTGCTCGATGGTCTCGATATTCAATTCGGAAAGGTCGACCGTGGCGGCAACCTCGTCGGTGTCCTCAAAGTCCTCGGCGGGAAGCTCAGACAACACGGCGGAAAGGCGACGGCGGAACTCATCGAGCTTGGATGCCTCGATGGTCACACCCACCGCACCGGCATGTCCGCCGCGACGAATCATCAGGTCGGAACAGCGCTCGATGGCGTCAAACAGGTTAACTTTGCCCACCGAGCGACCAGAGCCGCGCGCGATACCGTCCTCGATCGAGAACAGCAGCGCCGGCACGTGGTAGCGGTTGGTCAGACGGCTTGCCACGATGCCCTTGACGCCCTCGTGCCAGCCTTCGCCGCCCACGACGATCGCGCGTCCGCCGTCATAGGTCTCCTCGACCTTTGCCATGGCATCGCGCGTGAGCTCCGCCTCGATCTCACGGCGCTGGCGGTTGATTTCCTCGAGCTCAGCCGCCAGTGCGCTTGCTTCGATGGGATCGCGGGCAAGCAGCAGGTCGAGCGCCAGCTTGGGATCAGCCATGCGACCGGCAGCGTTTAAGCGGGGAATGAGCGAGAATGACAGGCCATCCGCCGTAATGCTCGAAAGGTCCGCCTTGGCGAGCGCGGCAAGCGCGATATAACCGGGGCGGGCCGTCACGCGCATCTGCTGGATGCCCTCGGCGACCAGTGCGCGATTCTCGGGCGTGAGCGGCATCATGTCGGACACGGTGCCCAGCGCCGCGACCTCTATCAGCGAACGCCAATACGACGGCTTGCCCAAACGCTCGCCCAGGACCTGCACCAGCTTAAGCGCCACACCGGCACCGGCAAGCTCGCGCGAGGGGCCCTCGTCCTCGAGCTTGGGATCGGTCAGGGGCACGCCCTGCGGCACCTGGTCGGACGGCTCGTGATGGTCCGTGACCACCAAATCGATCCCCAGGCTCTTCAGATAGGAAACCTCTTCCTTGGCGGCGATGCCGTTATCGACGGTCACGATCAGCTGGGGGCGAGCGAGCTCGTTAACGCGGTCGAGCGCCGCGCGCGAAAGACCGTAGCCCTCATCAAAGCGATGCGGAATAAACGGCGTGACATCGGCGCCAAACGTGCGCAGCGCCTCGGTCAACAGGCAGGTCGACGTAATACCGTCAACGTCAAAATCGCCAAAGACTGCAATGTGCTCGTGGTTGCGAATAGCACGCTCGACGCGGTCGGCAACGACCGACATGCCCGGGATAATGAGTGGGTCGGCCCAGTCGCGATCGAGCGAAGGCGTCAAAAACAATTGGCCCTCTTTGATTGAGCCAATGCCGTGCGCAACCATAATGCGCGCCACCAGCCCGGGTATGCCCAGGCCAGCCGAAAGCTCCTTTTCGAGCTCGGGGTTTTGCTGAGCGACCGCCCAGCGATGCGTCGTCTTAAGCGATGACATAGGCGCCCACCCCCGATAGGGGCAGGTCGCCGCGATACCTCTCACGGTTCATAGCGATGAGTCCTCTGTGCATGCCCGCTTCGGCAGGCAGATCTGTTGAACGGATTTATTATACCGTGCAGCGCGGACGCAAATCGCCGCAGCACGCCGCGGTTTCGGTAAACGATGCCGGTAATAGCCTCGAAATAATCGAGCGTTTCTGACGCACGGACACATGTGAGCGTCTAGCATATCCAGTCAAAACGGATTCACGAGCAAAGGGAGTCACAAGAGCATATGAAACAATGGGTTGGACTGGGCAAGTTTCTCGCGGGGCACATGCAAATCATCGTTCCGATTTGCGTGGCGCTCGGCGTGCTCTTTCCCCAACAAATCGGCGTGCTCAAGCCCATCGTTCCCACCTTGTTTGCCTTTATGACGTTCCAAGGTGCGCTCAGCAACACCTTTCACCAGGTAGCCGAGGTGTTCCACCGTCCGCTGCACCTGATTCTGGCGTTGTTCGTCTCGGCGGCGCTTATTCCCATCGCGGCCTATGCCATGGGATCGTTGTTCTTTGGTTCCAACCCCAACCTTGTCTGCGGCATCGTGCTCGAATACAGTGTGCCCGTGGCAGTCACCGCTTTTATGTGGATCAGCATGTTCGGCGGCAACGGCCCGCTCGCGCTCACCATCATCCTGACGTCCTCGGTCATCTCCCCTGTGACGATTCCGCTTACGCTCAAGCTCCTGCTGGGCGCCACCGTCTCGATCGACATGCCGAGCATGATGCAGAACATGGCCTTTATGATCGCCATCCCCGCCGTGCTCGGCATCGTGATCAACGAGCTCACGCACGGCTGGGGACACGAGAAACTCTCCCCCGCGCTCTCGCCCGCCTGCAAATTTATGATGATGGGCGTCATCGCGTCCAACTCCACCGCCATGAGCGAGTACGTGCTACACATGAACGCGGTGCGCCTGGAAGTCGCCCTCTTTATTCTGGTGTTCGCCATCAGCGGTTTTGTCGTGGGCATTCTGGTCGCCCGCGCGCTGCATCTGCCATATAGCGAAACGACCACCATGTGCTTTACCTGCGGCATGCGCAATATCTCTTCGGGCGCCGTCATCGCCACGCAATACTTTCCGGGCGAAGTTGTGTTTCCCGTCATGTGTGGAACGTTGTTTCAGCAGGTGCTCGCCTCGCTTATCGGGCACTTCTTTGAGCGTCTGACCGGCGAGGAGCGCGCCGCCCAGCGCAAGCGCGTCGAGGCCGGCCGCGATGCAATGGCGCGCTAAACCGTCCGCAGTGTGCGGGCGCTCACTTTACGATGTGAGCGCCTCCAGATGTGCGCGGAGTCGCTCCGCATCGACATCGAGCGTGGTCTCAGCATTGACCTGAGCCAGCCGATACCCGACAAAGTAGGGCGAAACCACCCAACGCGGCAGCGCCTTGGCAATGGTCCGACCGTCCATGTGGTAGAAGAACAAGTTGTACGACTCTGCGCGACCACCATGGTGCTCGTTCAGGATATAGCGCAGAGCTACCTGAATCGCATCGGCGAAGAGGTCCGTCTCGGCTTGGTCTCTCGTGTCATCGCTGGCGGCGATTCCCTGCGGGGCTGAAACGTTGACCTCAAAGAACCCCATGATCGGTTCGGTTGAGATGTCGACCGAGATTCTCCCCTGTTGCCAGACACTGATGCCTTCAAAGTTGGCTGAGGTCAGCGCCGCATAGCCGTCCTCCTGTTCCAGGCCCACAATCTGCATGTGTGGATGGACGAGGCTGCCGCCCGAAAGTGGGCCTTTGTTCTTGTACATGAGCACACTGCGGTACTGTTGGGAATCGATCATCTGCTGCCAACAGCCCAGGGCAAACCGCATCACATGATGCAGCTCATCCGGTTCATAGGTCACCAGGTCGGCGTCGTGATTGGCAGACTCGATCAATACGGTCTGACGTGTGGCCCGCAAGGTCTTGAACTTATTCTCGAGCCAGATATAGTCACCATCGCGCTGGATGATGTTGGCAAGTCCCTCCGTGTCGCAAAAGGGGCACGCGGTGCCAGGGCGACGATTATCGTCGGGCTTACCGCTCGCCTGCTGAACGTTAAATACCAGCGCCACGGGTTATACCTCCAGCGGCACGATCTTGGTGCCATGGAGCTCGGAGACGCCTAGCGCCGCCGCGACCGCGTCGCGATTTGCCGTAGTGATGCCGCCGCCGGGAAGGATGGTCAAACGATCGCCCGCATACTCGATTAAACGAGCCAGGTAATCGAAATTATCCTCGATCGACGCACCGGCAGCGCCGCCATGCGTGAGGATGCGCGTAACGCCGCAGTCGGCAAGTGTATCAATCGCATCGAGCTGAGCCTCGGGCGAGAGCTGGTCAAATGACATGTGGAAGGTGATGTCGATGGGATCACGCTTACATTCCTCGGTCGCGCAGCCCGCAGCCATCACGAGGGCGCCAAGCGTAAGTTCGTCGAGCGCCCATCCGCCAGCGCAGGGTTTGCAGCAGCCAAAGACCAAGCCGTCAACGCCCGCACTCACGGCAAGGCCCAAGTCCATCTCCATCATGCGCAGCTCATCCTGGTTGTAGTGAAAGTCGCCGCCACGCGGACGGATCATGCACATCACCCGTGCATCGTGTTCGTGGGCATAGTTGGTCGTAGCGCTGATAACGCCGGCCGAGGGCGTGGTACCACCGACGGCAAGGTTATCGCACAGCTCGATGCGCCTTGCACCGGCCTCGATAGCCGCCGGCACCCGCTCATAGTTCTCAGCACAAAACTCGTACAGCATAGATAGACCCCCAAAGACAACAGATGTTTTCCGACGGGCATTGTCACACATCCCCATGAAGTTGCGGTGGAATAGGGACTCTTTTGGCCTCTGGAGCCCGTATTCAGTCCCTATTTCACCGCAACTTAAAAAGGGGCGCTGACTGAGATAGTCAGCGCCCCTTTTGTTAGGTGGGTTAGCCTCCGAGGTAGGCTTTGCGGACGTTATCGTCGTGCAGGAGTTCTTGGCCGGTGCCGGTCATGGTGATCTTGCCGGTCTCGAGCACGTAACCGCGTGTGGCGATGGAAAGCGCCATCTGTGCGTTTTGCTCGACCAGAAGCACCGTGGTGCCGGCCTTGTGCAGGTCCTCGACAATCTGGAAGATCTGTTCGATCAGAATCGGTGCCAGACCCATGGAAGGTTCGTCGAGCATAAGCAGTTTGGGGTTACTCATAAGGGCGCGCCCCATAACGAGCATCTGCTGCTCGCCGCCCGAAAGGGTGCCGGCGACCTGGCGACGACGTTCCTTCAGGCGCGGGAACTGCTCGTAGACGCGCTCCAGGCCCGGAGCCACCGTGGACTTGGGCTGCGTATAGGCACCCATCTCCAGGTTCTCCTCGACCGTCATCTGCAAAAAGGCGCGACGACCCTCGGGAACCTGAGCCAGGCCCTTACCAACCAGCTTATCAGCGGGCGTATGAGTAATGTCCTCGCCCATAAACTTGATGGAACCGGTCTTGGAACGCAGCAGGCCCGAGACGGTCTTGAGCGTTGTGGACTTGCCGGCACCGTTGGCACCAATCAAGGCCACGATCTCGCCCTCGTTAACGTTAAAGGAGATGTCCTTAATGGCGTGGATGGCGCCGTACCAGACGTTGATGTTGTAGACGGAAAGCATCGGCTCTGCCATTTAGTTCTCCCCCTTATCCTGCTTGCCCAGATACGCCTCGATAACAGCGTCGTTGTTCTGGATTTCCTCGGCCGTGCCCTTGGCAATGACCTTACCAAAGTTGAGCACGCAAATGCCCTCGCAGATGTTCATAACGAGCGACATATCATGCTCGATAAGCATGATGGCAATGCCGAAGGTGTCACGAATCTTGACAATGTTCTCCATGAGCTCCGCGGTCTCGGACGGGTTCATGCCGGCGGCAGGCTCGTCGAGCAGCAGCAGTTTGGGGTTGGTGGCAAGCGCGCGGACGATCTCCAGACGACGCTGGGCGCCGTAAGGCAGCGAGCCGGCCTGCTCGTTTGCCAGATGCTCCATATCAAAGATGGACAGCAGCTCCATGGCGCGCTCGTGGGCGGCCTTCTCGTGCTTCCAATACGTCGGCAGGCGCAGCACGCCCTCAAAGCCGGAGTAGCGCTCCTGGTTATGCAGGCCGACCTTAACGTTATCCTCCACCGTCATGGTGTTGAACAGGCGAATGTTCTGGAATGTACGGGCAATACCCATGCGGTTGACCTGATAGACCGACTTGCCCGAGGTATCCTCGCCGTCGAGCAGGATGGTGCCGTGCGTGGGCTGATACACCTTGGTGAGCAGGTTGAAGACCGTGGTCTTACCGGCACCGTTGGGGCCGATCAGACCGGCGATCTCGGTCTTGCCGATAGTCAGGCTAAAGTCGTCGACTGCCTTAAGGCCACCGAACTCAATGCCCAGGTGGATGCACTCGAGTGCAGGGCGCTCGCCCAGGTCGCGGTCGGGAACGATGGCTCCAGAAGGATACGGGACCATCTTGCCCTTCTTGAACTCAAATTTACTGGGCATCGGCTGCCACCTCCTTCTTGGAAGCAAAGCGGTCCTTGACGCGACCGAAGAACGCCTTGAGCTGCGGGTTGTTGGTAAAGATCATGACCAGGATCAGCACGATGGCGTAGATGAGCATGCGGTAGTCCGAGAACTGACGGAGCAGCTCGGGAAGCACCGTGAGCAACGCCGCCGCGATGACGGAGCCGCGCATGTTGCCCAGACCGCCCAGGACCACGAACACCAGAATGAGGATGGACGTGTTGAAGTCAAACTTAGTGGCAGAAAGCTGCGAGAAGTTACCGCCGAACAGGGCTCCGGCAGCGCCGGCGAGGGCAGCGGAAACCACGAAGGCGATCATGCGGTACTGGGTGACGGAGATGCCCACGGACTCGGCTGCAATCTTGTTGTCGCGCACGGCCATAATGGCACGGCCGGTACGGCTGCGAACCAGGTTGAGCACGATCACGAGTGCGACCATGACCAGGATGGCACCGGCGAGGAAGGTCGAGTACGTCGACACGCCCGAGGCGCCCTGGGCGCCCTTGATGATGGCGGTGCCGTCCTCGAGCAGGTGCAGGTCATCGATCGTGGAGTTACCCGTGATGTTAAAGATCACATGCAGGCCGCGGGAATCGACGCCCACGATAAGGCAGGTGACGATCTCTTTGATGATCTCGCCAAAAGCCAGGGTTACGATGGCCAGATAGTCGCCGCTCAGGCGCAGGACCGGGATACCGATCAAGAAGCCCAAGATGGCAGCGGCGATAGCGCCGACCACGATGCTGATGATCAGACGCACCGGATCGGAGGGAACGGCGCTCTCAAGGGCGACCGCGGTGACGATGCCCGTATAGGCACCGACGCTCATAAAGCCCGCATGGCCCAGCGACAAGTCGCCCGCGATGCCGACGACGAGGTTAAGGGAGATAGCCATGACGATGTAGGCCGTAATGGGAACCAGCTGACCGGCGATCATGCGCGGAATCATGTGGTTAGACTGCATAAAGAACACGATGGCGAACGCCACAAGGCACATGGCATACGTAACAAAGTCGTGACGCGTCTGCTTGTCTTTAAGAAACTTCATAACGCTCACCTACACCTTCTCGGGGACGTACTTGCCCAAGAGGCCGGCAGGCTTGACGAGCAGGACGATGATCAAAACACCAAAGACGATGGAGTTGGCAAGGCTCGTGGAAATGTAAGCCTGCGCCATCGCCTCGATGATGCCGATGAGAATGCCGCCGACAAAGGCGCCGGGGATGGAGCCGATGCCACCGAAGACGGCGGCGTCGAAGGCCTTGATGCCAGGCATGGCGCCCGTCGTAGGCTGCAGCACCGGCGAGTAGGAGCACAGGAGCACACCGGCGATGGCGGCAAGGGCGGAGCCGATGGCGAACGTCATCGAGATGGTGCGGTTGACGTTGATGCCCATGAGCTGAGCGGCGGCCTTGTCCTCGGACACGGCGCGCATGGCCTTGCCCATCTTGGTCTTACCTGTAAAGAACATCAGGCCGGCCATGATAACCAGGCAGGCGACGATGGTGACGAGCGAGACGGCGCTCACGTTGAACTTGGCCAAGAACTCCGGCACCGGGAAGGCGACGAGCGAAGTGAAGTTCTTGGGCGTGGCGCCCCACAGAAGCTGTGCGGCATTCTGCAGGAAGTAGGACACGCCGATAGCCGTGATCAGAACGGCCAGCGGGCCCGCCTGACGCAGCGGCTTGTATGCCAGACCCTCGATGAGAACACCGAGAACGGTACAGACCACACAAGAAAGAATTACAGATGCCCAGCCCGGAAGGCCGAGATACGACGTGGCACAGAACGAGACATAGGCACCGACCATGATGACGTCGCCGTGAGCGAAGTTCAGCATCTTGGCGATACCGTAGACCATGGTGTAGCCCAACGCGATGATGGCGTAGACGCTGCCCATGGACAGGCCGTTGACCAGGTATTGGATAAAGACCGTCATGTTCCACATCCCCCTTTCGAATAGGTTTCCATTTATGTATGAAACAGGGACGTTACACTGTCCCTAGATACCAAGCAAGCAGGGAAGGCCAAAACCTCCCCTGCTTGGGATCAAAACCGCTCTATGTAAGGCGGCCAATTAGGCCTGTACGTACTTGCCGTCGGTGATGACGTACGCCGTGGGCTCCTTCTGGACCTGGCCCTTATCGTTCCAGGTGAGCTTGCCGGTCAGACCGTCAACGGTAATCTTGAGCATAGCCTTGGACAGCTTCTCGGCGACCTCGGTCGGGTCGGCGTCGACACCAAGACCGGCCTCCTTGACGGCCTCGGCCACCGCGTGCACGCCGTCGTAGGCGTCGGCGGCAAACTGGTCGGGGGTATCGCCGTACTTATCCTTGTAGGCGTTGACGAAGTCGGCGTTCTTCTCGTTGTCGGCGGAGAACGGGGTCATGAGCAGCAGACCCTCGGCAAGAGAGGTATCGAAGCCCTCAACGCCCAGGATACCGTCCATGCCGTCGCAGCCCATCATCTTGACGTCGTAGCCCATGTCCTTGGCGTTCTTGAGCAGGACGGACGCCGGCGTGTAGTAGATCGGCGCAAAGATCATGGTGGCGCCGGCCTGCTTGGCCTTGGTCAGCTGGTTGGTAAAGCTCGTGGCGGAGTCGTCCTTAAAGGTCTCCTCGTCAACAATCTCGAGCTTGGACTCAGCGGCCTGGGCCTTAAAGGAATCTGCGATGCCCGAAGAATAGGCGTCGCCGGAGTTATAGAACAGCACGAACTTCTCGTCCGCATACTTCTGCGCCAGGAACTTGGCAGCGTTGACACCCTGGTTGGGGTCGGTGAAGCAAACCTGGAAGACGCAATCCTTGCCGTCGGTGACGTCCTCGGAGGACGCGGACGGGGTGATCATGAACGTCTTGGGGTCGTTACCGCACTCTGCGGCGACGGCAACCGACGCACCCGTGGTAGTCGGGCCGACGAGGGCCTGCATGCCCCAGTCGAGCAGGGTGTTGAAGGCGTTGACGGCCTTCTCGCCATCGGCCTGGTCGTCCTCGGCCTTGCTGGCAAGCGGCAGCTCCTTGGTCGAGAAATCCTTGCAGCCAAGCTCGACACCCTGGGTAACGGACTTGCCGTAGGACGCGTTGGCGCCGGTCAGCGGGCCGATGGTGCCGATCTTAAACGAAGCGTCGCTCGACGCGGAACCGCTGTCGCCGCCATTGGAGGAGCAGCCAGCTAGAATGGACATCGCCCCCAGACCTGCTGCGCTCGCGATAACGCTCCTGCGATTCATAACAGGGTTCAATGACTTACCGGTGAGGCTCGACATGCGGCTCTCCTCTCAAATCTCGTCGGGTTTCGGTTACCCGACAGGCCATCCTTCGCCGTGTTCGGCGTTCGCAAAATAGTAGACGCTTTAGTTGAGAAAAGTGGCGATTATTTCAACTTTTCTTTTGTTTTGTCCATTTATCCAAAATCATGCGTATTTCTGTTGGTTTATGCAGTTTAGACACTTTATTGTGTGAAAGTATTGTTTCCGTTCTGTTACAGGCGTCCCTGCCCTGAATAAAACGGCCTCACCGGTCGCGCTTTACGCGCACTTAGGCGGCGATGTACTTACCGTCCTGAATCACATAGGCCGTAGCAGGCTTTTCGACCTGACCTTCGTCATTCCACGTCAGCTCGCCGGTCAGGCCGTCGATCTTGATCTTACGCATGGCCTTGGCAAGGTCGCCGGCAATGTCGGCGCCGTCGGCCGTAATGTCGATGCCTGCCTTATCGATAGCCTCAACAATCGCGTGGACGCAGTCATAGGCGTCGGCGGCAAACTGGTTGGGAGTCTCGTCGTAGGCGTCCTTATATGCCTTGACGAAGTCGGCGTTCTTCTCATCGTCGGCTGAGAACGGAGTCATGAGCAGTACGCCCTCGGCAAGAGAGGTATCGAAGCCTTCCACAGAGAGCAGGCCATCAATGCCGTCGGTACCCATAAGCGTCATGTCGTAGCCCATGTCCTTGGCGTTCTTGAGCAGGACGGACGCCGGCGTGTAATAGATCGGGGCAAAGATAAGCGTGGCGCCGGCCTCCTTGGCCTTGGTGAGCTGGTTGGTAAAGCTCGTGGAAGAGTCATCCTTAAAGGTCTCGGTATCGACGATGTCGAGCTTGGACGCCTTGGCCTGCTCGGCAAAAGCGTCGGCAACGCCCGAGCTATACGTATCGCCGGAGTTGTAGAACAGGGCAATCTTGGCATCTGCATACTTCTCGGCCAAAAACTTGGCAGCGCTGGCGCCCATGGTGGGGTCGGTAAAACAAACCTGGAAGACCGTGGTCTTATCCTTGGTAACGTCGAGCGACGAGGCCGAAGGCGTAACCATGAGCATGTCATCGGCAATCTCGCCCGAGACAGCGACGGCGGCGCCAGTCGTGACGGGGCCGACGAGCGCCTGCATGCCCCAGTCGCACAGGGTATTGAAGGCGTTGATAGCCTTCTCGCCGTCGGCGACATCGTCCTCGGACTTAAGCGTGAGTTTGAGGTCCTTGGTCGAGAAATCCTTGGCGGCGAGCTTGGCACCCTTCTCGGCCGAAACGCCATAGGTTGCCGCGGCGCCGGTCAGAGGGCCGATGACACCGATCTTGAAGGTCTTGCCGTCATCGGCGGAGCCGCCGTCCGAGCCGCCCGACGAGCAACCAGCGAGTGCGGCGGTGCTGCCGAGCGCCGCGGCGCCGGCGAGAAAGTTCCTACGGCTGAGCGTGCTGTTGATGTTGAACATGGTGTCCCCCTTTTCGCTGGCCGCAGTGCGGCCGTCTTGCGGTACGGGGCAAACCTTATGGCGCAAACGTTGACAGTTTGTTACGGAGTTCCGTTTGTAGCGAGCATGTTTCCAATGTTTCCGCAGCGTTTCGGGGGTGCCGTTTTGTGCGACTCCTGTTGCCTAGCGAGCACGCGTCCTCTGTTCACGCTAGAATGCACTCAACCTTTAAGTGGTTAATCCATCCATAAGATGCACGAAGGAGCTATCTATGAGCGAACCCCTGCGCACCGTGAACGTCGGTCTGATCGGTCTGGGAACCGTCGGCGGCGGCGTGGCCCGTCTGATCAAGAGCCACCACGATGAGTACCTGGCAGCCTACGGCATCGACCTTAAGCTGACCCGCGCCTGCGCGCTTGCTTGGGAGCAGGCCGAGGCGGCAGGCATTGAACGCGAGGCCTTTACGAGTGACTGGCACGACGTCGCCACCGACCCCGCCGTCGACATCGTCGTCGAGCTGATCGGCGGCGAGCATCCCGCAACCGAGATATTCACCACCGCCTTCGAGAACGGCAAGCACGTCGTCTCTGCCAACAAGGCCCTGTTGGGCCGTCATGTCGAGACGCTCGCCGAGAAGGCACGCGCGTGCGGCGTGCAGATTAAGTGCGAGGCCAGCTGCGGCGGTGGCATCCCCATTGTCAGCACGCTCGAGCACGACCTGGTGGGCAACAAGATCCTGACCATCGCAGGCATTCTCAACGGTACCACCAACTATATCCTGTCGCGCATGGACGCCGAGGGCGCCGATTACGCCGACGTGCTTGCCGACGCGCAGGCCAAGGGCTATGCCGAGGCGGACCCGTCCGCCGACGTCGACGGCTTCGATGCCGCCAGCAAGACGGCAATCCTCGCCTCCATCGGTTTTGGCACCCGCGTTACCACCGACGATGTGTACCAGCAGGGTATCCGTACCATCGGCGCCGAGGACATCGCCCAGGCCCGCGAGCTCGGCTACACCATTAAGCTGCTGGGCATCGCACGCAACACCGACGCCGGCGTCGACGTCCGCGTGCACCCCACGCTGATCCCCGCCGACCACATGCTTGCCAAGGTCAACGGCGCCATGAACGCTGTCTACGTGGTAGGCGACGCCGTGGGCGAGACCATGTTCTACGGTGCCGGAGCTGGTTCCTTCCCCACCGCGAGCGCCGTCGTGGGCGACATCCTGTCGCTCTCCGAGCAGATCAGCCGCGGCGTGGCTCCGCTGCCCGAGATTGAGCCCTATGGCCACAACCTCGCCTTTAAGCCCATGGACGAGCTCCAGACCAAGTACTATGTGCGCCTGAAGGTCGCCGACCGCGTGGGCGCCCTGTCCGAGACGGTCGACATCTTTGCCAAGCACAACATCTCGATCTCGCTCATCAACCAGGTCGAGGACGGCAAGTCGGGCGTCAGCGATGCCTGCTCGGTCATCTTCCTGACGCACCGCGCGCTCGAGAAGGACGTCCAGGCTGCCGCCGCCGAGCTTGCCAGCGTCGACTGCGTGGCCGAGGTCGCCAACGTCCTGCGCATCGAGGACGTTGAGGCTTGGACCGAAGGCGTTATGGCCAACTAACCCAACGCTCGCCTAGCAATACGCGCTTTGAGGGCTCCCGTCCGATGTGGGATGGGAGCCCTTTTGTCTCCTGCCCTAAGCACAACGACAGGACACATTTGCGCGAGCCGCTCATCGGTAACGCGGGCTACCGTTCACCGATATGCAAACACGGCCGATTCCGGTTACGACTACGCTGTGCTGCGAATGTCCGCCCGCGATGAGAGGAAATACCATGTTGCTCGAGGGCAAGAAAGCAATCATCACCGGAGGCACGCGCGGTATCGGCTATGCGATCGCCTGCCGTTTTATCGAGGAGGGCGCCGCCGTCACCGTCTTTGGCTCGCGTCAGGAGACCGCCGATACGGCCGTTGAGAAGCTGGCAGCCGCCTATCCCGACGCCAAGGTCTGGGGCCGCTCCTGCGACCTCACCTCACTCGAAGCCGTGACCGAGGCCTTTACCCAGGCTGCAGCCGACATGGGCGGCTTGGACACGGTCGTCAACAATGCCGGTATCTCCCAGCGTTCACCCCTCTTGGACTACACGGCCGAGGAGTTCGCCAAAGTTATGGACCTCAACGTCGTCGCCGTCTTTAACGGCCACCAGGCTGCCGCCAAGATCATGACCGAGGCCGGCCACGGCGGCACCATCACTACCACAAGCTCGATGGTCGCCAAGTACGGCCAGCCCTCCGGCGTTGGATATCCCACGTCCAAGTTTGCCGTCAACGGTATGGTCCAGTCGCTCTCGCGCGAGCTCGCCCCCATGGGCATTCGCGTCAATGCCGTCTCACCCGGCGTGACCAAGACCGATATGGTCGCCAACCTGCCTGAAGAGGTCATCAAGCCCATCATCGCCACCATTCCGCTCGGTCGCATGGGCGAGCCCGAGGATGTCGCCAACGCCTTTGTTTTCCTGGCGAGCGACATGTCCTCCTACGTCACGGGCGCCATCCTCCCCGTCGACGGAGCCGCCCGCTCCTAAGGAGCCACAAGCTTTGGCTTCAAGCCTCAACATAGCTCAACCAAAAAGGCGCGCCGTCTGAATCAACTGCAGACGGCGTGCCTTGTTCTGTTTGTAAGGGAAACTGCGCCCCGTTTCGAACGCCGATTCTGGGACACCGTTTCCGCAACGGGTCTCTCGCGGAAGCTACATCCCAATCTGGACATCCATTCCGGGACACAGTTTCCCGAAGGGCGGTTTAGTCATGCCATCCTAATCAAAACGAGACCGTATAGCACCCCTAAGATAACCAGCTCTCGTGCTGGAGCAAGCACATCAGGCGGCGCGACCGCTCGCCGACATGCAATTTGTTGCACAGTAAAATCGGCCAGTGACACCCTTATCCTTTATTTAGCGAATAAGGTCAAGGAAGGGAGAATATCATGCCAAGACGGCAAACACCGCTCGAGGTCATGTTCTCCCTGTTCAAGACTTCATTTACCCTGAGCCATCGCGCACTTGCTGAGCTGTTACTATCCGATCTACCGTTAACAAATGGACAGCCTACCGCCCAAATGGCACAGGACACCAGTTGGCTTTCGCGCACGATTGTGCACTCGCAGCCGGGCTCCCTAGAAGATCGCTACTTTACCGACTGGTCCTGCGCATCGAATCAAATCCTGCACAAGCTACAGGGAAAAGGGTATTCGAGCGCCGACGTCTATACCATGATTGCGGCAGCGACTGACGCGATGGCTCAAGCGCTCAGTGCCTGTGGGCGCAATGGGCTCCTTTACCGAAACGCCGCCTCGCGCCTCGTCAGCTGCCAGCCAGACAAAGACGACAGGGCTATTATCTCAATCGCGCTCGTTGTTTCGACCGCCTGTTGGTGCGATTCGGCCCGTGCTATCGCGTACATCAGGGACCGCTTTGAATTCGCAGAGAACGTCAGGTCGTTTACCCCCTCAAGTATTTCTTTCTGTCCATGCGATTTAAAACAAACGGGCACCGAACATGCGATCGGCCTTATCAGGATCGATAACGAACTCGTCATCGGCGGCCCTTATGTCATTGAGCCTTCTGCCATGGGCTCCACCATCGGAGCGCTCGCACTCGAAGACGGCGCTGTCACCGATGTTGGGCTGGATGTCTCCGCCAGGCATCTCCGTATCTTCGCCGAGAACAATGCTTGGTACGCACAAGACCTCGGTTCGACCAACGGCACACATCTGATTCGAACAGCCGACAACAACGAACTCGACATCAGCTCCGGAGCACCCGCCCAGCTGTACCCCGGCGACATCCTTCGCCTGGGCCTCAGCACCACTTTTGCCGTCGTAGCAACGACGGTTATCTTAGCAAATCAACATTACTAACCATAGAAACAAGGTGACTATGAGCATCACGGATGTCATCAAATATGAGGGCAATAACCGAACTTTTATCTGGAAACACCCCTCAGAAGACTTCAATACAGGCTCGCAACTCATTGTTCACGAGACCCAAGAAGCAATTTTCTTCCTTAATGGACAGGCCCTGGATTCGTTTGGACCAGGCAGGCATGAACTTGAGACTCAAAATCTACCATTACTGAATGGCATTTCGAAGATAACGACCGGTGGTGTCAGCCCGTTTCACTCAGAGGTCTACTTTGTTAACCTCATCGAGCAGATGGGCATCCGTTGGGGAACCAATTCCAAGATTCAGTTCATGGAACCGACTTATGGATTTCCGCTCTCGCTCGGGGCGTCCGGAGAGATGGCTCTTGCTGTAAAAGAGCCCCGCAGGCTCCTTCTCAAGCTTGTTGGAACCGAAGCTTTGCTCTCCCAGGACAAGCTGATCAATTATTTCAAAGCTTTCCTACAAACTCGAATAAAAACTCATCTTGCACAAGTAATTACCGAACAAAAACTCTCCATTTTCGAACTTGATGCACACCTTGAAGAGTTATCCGACTCGCTTAAGACCAAGCTACTTCCCGACTTTGCCGCATACGGCCTCTCATTAACGCAAATGCTAGTCACCGCCATCGTCAAACCCGAAGGCGATCCGGTATACGAGAAGTTTAAGGACCTCCATTTCAAGCAATATGCCGATGTACGCGAAGCACAGATAAAACAACAGGTCAGCATTATCGAACAAGAAACTGCGGCGCAGCGCACCGTAATCTCCGCAAAAGCACGCGCAGAAAAACGGCAAATCGAGGGCTATACCTATCAACAGGAACGCAGCTTCGATGTTGCCGAAAAGATGGCCCAAAACGAAGCGACTGGCGAATACGCAAACATGGGAATTGGTCTGGGCGTAATGGCCGGTGTCGGCGGGACCATGGGGTCAGTTATGACCGATGCACTCTCACAAGCGACTGGCACGTCTGCGACGCAGCCCATCCCTACGGATACCAATTCGCAGCAAAGTGCTGCAAAGTTCTGTTCCGAGTGTGGATATCGCTTCTCTGGAACCGAGAAATTCTGTCCCGAATGCGGAGCACGGAGGTCATAATGAAGAACACGCAGGCATATATTGCAGCAACCCCCGTAGCCCTCTTCATAGTTATCGAAAGCGTGGCCGTACTTTTATTTGGACCCTCAACTACCTTTTGGATTGAGAGCGCATTCTCTTTGGTCATGCTCGCCCTGGTGGTTTCAACCTTGTTATTTGGACCGCAAAAGAATCTTAAGATATTTGGTATCTCAAAGATACTTGTTATTGGCGTATCGTTTACAGTCCAATTGTTGTTAGGCATGCTAGGGTCCGCGTTAAAAACAGAGGCGCTTCCAGCAATTCCAATTCTCAGTTTTCTGCTAGCAAGCGCTGCGACAGCCACGCTCTTCGCAACAGGCGCTTCCGAATCTCACGCATCTACTGTTGAAAACCAAGTTTCAAGCAAATCGCAATCCATGCAGAACCTTGATCTTCAGCTAAGACTGCTTCTAGATGAATCACCTTCAGAGTTGCGCGCATCAATGACCAGCCTCTTGGAAACTTCAAGCTTTGCCGACCCCGCCAGTTGTGAAGCAAGCGCTCAAGTTGAAGATGAAATATCGAGCGCACTTCGTGATCTATCGCAATCAATCGAATCAAACGATATCGAAGGTGCGAACTCGAAAATATTGCGCATGACTTCGTTGATAAGGCAAAGAGCAGCACTGGTTAAAGCAAACAAGGACAGCTAATGATCGATAAGGATAAATTAATCTCGCTTCTTATTTCAAAAGAAATTCCGGTAAAAAAGACCCAGAGATACAAAACTATCGGCTATCGAATAAAGCTCGAAAGTGGAACAGCCGTATATGTCTACGACAGCGGCGGCTTCTTTTGTCAAGGAAATAACGCTGATCAGGTCCGAAAAGCCATCGAACATGAAATCATTGATGAACCAAACAAGAAAGTTTTCGTTGTTTACGGCCACGATAAAACCGCACGAAACCAACTCCAACGTCTTCTCGAAGAGCTAAATCTCGAGCCTATTTTTCTCGATAACCAGCCTATAGGGGGCCGGACAGTAATCGAACAACTAATGGAATACATCCCTTGCGCTAATTACGGGATAGTACTTATGACCCCGGACGATATAGGCTATCCAAAGAATGAACAGGATCGACCGCAGCCAAGAGCTCGCCAGAACGTAGTTTTGGAGCTTGGGATGCTACTGATGAAATTCGGCAGGTCTAGGACCGCGATCCTTCTCAAAGAAGCCGACCCGCCAATAGAAAAACCGTCCGATATAAACGGCATCTTATATCTCCCTTACAAGGATGACGTTTTTGAGATAAAGCAGAAACTAATACGGGAAATGAACAGCAAGGGGTATGAAATGGAGCAATCGAAATGAAAGCGCTGCAATGCGAGCTCTGCGGTAGCACAGAGATAATCAAAGATGGAGACTTTTTCGTCTGTCAAAGCTGCGGAATGAAATACACGCTTGAAACCGCAAAGAAAATGATGGTCGAAGGTGTTGTCCAAGTCGAAGGCACAGTGAAAACAGACCGCACTGAAGATGTCGACCGATATCTCGCCCTGGCCAGAACCGCTCAAAAAGCAGATAACAACGCTGATGCTGAAAAATATGCCTCCATGGCCCTCGAGATTGATCTTAAGAACGCCGAGGCATGGTCGATAAAGGCAAAAGCGATAGACTGGCAGCTCACGTTTGACAACGATCGCTTGTCGGAATCAAATGCAGCATGCATTAATATGCTAAAGCTGCTAAATCGAGCCCCATCAGATTTTGATGAGATAAACACAGCGCTAAACATAGCGATAGGTTTCATTGAGCATTTGCGAGCTATCGCAAACTCTGAGATAGACTATTTCTGCCAGAAACTTGCAAATCTACCGAATTCGAAGAATCTAGAGTTAATTCAATCGGGGCTCATTCGTCACCTACAGTCGCGTGAACTCCAATGGAAAAATATAGAGGCCGTGTGCGAATTACAAACGGCTGCCGTAAAGAGGCTCGGCAAAGAGCAGGGGGAGAGTGCCGAGATACCCGAGAATATCGAAGAGCTCCTCGACGCCTTTACCGAAGACCTTTCCGGTCTTGCAGCGCGCAACATTTCATCAATGTATTACAATGCTGCAATCACGATCCTAAACTCTGCGGTCAACGGCTGCTCCACATGGTCGGAACGGTGGAACAAGGTCCGTGTATTTGATTACTACGGGACAGGTGATTTCGACTATGACAACGAAGAAGAAGCTCTTAATCTATGCATAAATGCGTATGATAGTTGCATAGAAGCGACTCGCTTAGCTATCGACCTCTTTGACAATAAAGTCGCCAAACAAGGCACTGCCACAGACGAGATGCTCTTAAGATGCTGGGGCATATTGTGCACTCTCGAGGAGCTATGTATCAAAGTTCGAACAAATCGCCGATACTACAGCCAGTACTCCAGCGGGCAAATAACAAACGACGGCTTTTTCCTTGGCGATGAGGCAAAACAGCTTCGGAGAGAACAGTTAGAAAAGGACATGGCAAAGCGTGACGAATACGACCCCGAGAAGAAGAAGGAACGTGAGCGCGCTGAAAAAGAAGCAGAGCTCCAAGCCAAATATTGGTTAGATAATCCTGTTAAAAAGTCGCAAAAACAAGCGCTCGAAGATGAATTTGACCGTTTGGGGAACGAACTTCGAGAGCTTAAGAGCAGACGTTCCTTCTTCAGTCCATTCGAATTCAAAGCGAAACGAGAATGTGACGCAAAAATAGAACAGGCTCGCGCGCGCAGGCGGGAAATCAAAGACTCTTTGAAGGCCTTAGACAATGAACTCACGGCGTACGTGTCGAACGAAATTGAATCGTAATCTCATCTGCTTGATACGAGAGTCCATTGGGAGGCCTCAAAGGCACTTCAATGGGACAAGAGCAGCTTCGCGCTGTAAAGGAATAGTTGGCAAGCCCTTTGAGCGCCCATTCGTTTAACAACCGAGCTCACTCTAGTCCGAGCAGATTAAGTCCCGCCTCCGTCATCCTGCACACGAGCGGCCTTGCGGATACCTTTTCTAAATATCCGGCAGCGATTAGGCTCGACAATGACCTACTCGCTGTCGGCTTTGTCACATCGAGATAGCCCGACACACCATCAAGCGTAGATTCGCCAAAGGCACCGAAGATATGCATCTGCGCCGCATAAAACAGAATATCTTTTGCCCTTTCGGTAAACGTATCGTCGAGTTCATCGATTGCCCGCTTAAGATCATCGAGTTGTACGCGCTTTTCGGCCAAATCGCCCAGAACGGCATCTTGCGCTTGCTCGACCAAATCAAGAATCATTGCAACAAACGGAGTAGCCTCGCTGCCGTTAAGGGGCCTCTCCACCACGTCAAACGCCTTGTAATATGCGGTTTTATTCTCAGCAATCGTCCTGGAGAGCGACAACACCGTGGGCTGCGACAACGTCTCGTTCAGGCTCAACGCGAGAAGATATCTCCCCGTTCTCCCGTTACCGTCATAGAAGGGGTGAATGTACTCAAAGAGAAAATGGCAGATTGAGGCTGCATAGAGACTTGGGACATCTTCGCGATTGCCCAACTCTATCATCTTGCCAAGAAGGTCAATGATTTCGGGCTCCGAGGAAACACCCTGATGGAGAATCTTGCCCCGACTGTTCTCAATCACAACGGGACCCAAACGGAACATCTTGCCATCCGGACGGTCCTTCGGGTCAAGCACGCCCTTAGTGACGGCATCGAAAATCTCGCGGATATCCTCGGGTTTGCCGGGACGACTTGAACCATCCACCAGCTGAAGATAGAGGCGAGCAAATTCAATAAAAGGAGTGTGCTCCTTTTCGGCGGCACCGCAAAGTTCGGCCGCGGCATCCTCCGCAGACTCCAGCGCCGCTTCAATCTGGCGCCGTGTGCTGTGCACACCCTCCATCTCGTTGCTGAAAACAACCTCCTCAAGCACCAGCGAACGAATCGAGGCCCCCAAAGCCACATAAGGCAAGCTGTTCCACAGGTTGGAAATCTTTCGCTCTTTTCTGAGGATCCGCTCGCTAGCAACGGACAGGCTCAAAGGAACACAAGCGAACAGTTCACCATGCTCAAGGTAAATTCCAGTCCGCACCGTGCCGTCGGCAGTAAGGCGCTCGCGCAGCAGCTCGTCATGGCAAGCATAACGATCGGAGCTTGAATCTGCATAAAAGAGTTTTTCGAGCGTCTTGTACGTCATCGCTTCATCGCTCCTTTGAAATCAAATAGCTTAATCGTCTTTCATTATTTCGAATTAATCCGATATTTGCAATTAAGACTCAAGAAATGCATTGTCTAATTTCAGAATTTGAAGTATTGGAAATTAAGGTTTCCTTATCTACATAGCGGGCTAATTTCAAACCTCAGTAGAGCTTTATGCAAGAGGCGCGCTGCCTGCATCAATAGCAGGCAGCGCGCCTTCTTCTGTTCGAAAAGGAAACTGCATCCCAGATTTTCGGCTCAGAATGGGGTGCACTTTCCAAAGGGCCTTGTTCCGGAAAACGTGTCCCATTCCGAGCCTTCAAACCGGAATGTACTTTCCGCCAGAGGCTTCATCCGTCCCTGGTCTCTCCGAAGGGCTGCCTCGCTACTTGCCGTCGTCGTCCTCGGCTTCTTCTCTTGCATAGAGCTCCAGCATGCGGCGGCGGTATTCGCGCACGGCGAGCTTGGCGCGCTCCAGGCGGCGACGCTCGCGCGGAGTCAGCTCGGACGGGTCGACCTCGTCTCCATAGGTCTTATCGGCAAGAAGATGTGCCGCATCCACAATACGGGCATCGATATGGCCGCTCGCCGCCTCGGCGGAAAGACGCTCGGCAATCGTATCGAGCGTAGGCAGGCCCTCGAATACGCGACCGTGACCATGCGAGGTCAGCAGCTCGTGCTCGCGTGCGAGCAGGCTCGCCAAATCGTGATGGGCACGCAGGATGTCGAACGCATCGGATGGATGCTCGGCAACCTCTGCCACAGCGGCAACCGGCGCGGCATCCACCACGCGGTAGAAGAGCTGCGCGAGCAATGGCATCAAGAACACCGTGATGGCACCGGCGGCAACCATGACCGACGCAATATCTTGCGACAGCGCGCCCGCGTTGACGGCAACGCTTGTCACGGCAACGATGATCGGCAGGGCCGTGGTGCAGTACAGGGCCACGGTAATGCGACCATACGCCGACACATCGCGCGTCGCAGGACAAATGCTCATAGAGATGAGAATGGGCACGGCGCGAATGATCAGCAACGCCACGATAAAGCCCGCGAGCAGCCCGGGGCGCGACGCCACGGCCGTCAGGTCGATCTTTGCGCCCGATACAGTAAAGAATGCCGGAATCAAAAAGCCGTAGGCCAGACCGTCGAGCTTGGTCTCGAGCGTATGGTTGCCCTCGGGGATGATATAGCGCAGGACAAAGCCGGCGGCAAAAGAACCCAACACGATGTCGAGATCAAAGACAGCCGAGAACGCCACGAGCGTGACCAGGATGAGCACCGTCAGGCGCACGAAGGTCTGCGACGTGGTATCGGCGCGCTCCTCGACAAACGCAAAGAAGCGGCTGCCGACGCGCTTGGAGCGGCTCGGGACCACGGCCAGCAACACGCAAACCACCGCAAACAAGCCAAGGATAACGAGCGTTTGGATGCCAGTGCGGGCAGACAACAGCACCGACATGGCGAGCACGGGACCGAGCTCGCCCCAAGTGCCATACGCGAGAATCGAGTCGCCCACACGCGTGCCGGTGAGCGAGCGCTCGCGCATGATGGGCACGAGCGTGCCGAGCGCCGTCGAAGTGAGGGCAAGCGTCACGGCGATACCGTCGAAATGACTAACCGAGAACCACGGGGTAAAGCGCACGGCAAGCCAGGCGATACCAAACGTGACGACCCACGTCGCCAAGCCGTAGCGCCCCTCGACGCCCGTGATGCTCTTGGGGTCGATCTCAAAGCCGGCAAGCAGGAACAAAAAGGCCAGGCCGAGCTCGGACACGAGCGAGACCTCGGCATCTACATGGATGACGCCAAGCATATGCGGGCCCAGCACCGCACCGAACACGAGCAAAAAGACCGTCTCGGGAACGGGTTTTCCGGGAATCGCCGAGGCGATGAAGGGGCTTGCGAAGGCCACGAGTGCGATGATGGCGAGTGAAACGAATGCCATGTGATGCCTTTCTCTTGTTTGCGCTTCACTGTAGCACCCTCGCCGTCCTCAACGCGCCGCGAGCTGTCGTATCATAGTGACGTTTACAAACATGTGGCTCAAGGCGACCCGAGGCTTGCCCCGTAAACCGACCGCTGCCGCATACCGTACCGTACGCCCAACCGATCAGGAAGGCAGGAACCAATGGTCTCTCGTATCTACGTGGAGAAGAAACCCGGGTTCGACGTCGAGGCTCAGCAGCTCAAGGGCGAGCTGACCGAAATTCTCGGCATCAAGGGCATCGAGGCCCTGAGGATCATCAACCGCTACGACGTCGAGGGCATCGACGAGGAGCTTTTCCGCTCCTGCGTGCCGACCGTCTTTAGCGAGCCCCAGGTCGATGTGACCTACAACGAGCTCCCCGCAAGCGATGGCGCCGTCTTTGCCGTCGAATTCCTGCCTGGCCAGTTTGACCAGCGCGCCGACTCCGCCAGCGAGTGCGTGCAGCTCATCAGCCAGGGCGAGCGCCCCGCCGTGCGATCCGCCAAGGTCTATATGATCTCGGGCGCTCTGGACGAAGCCGCCATCGAGGCCATCAAGCACTACGTGGTGAACCCCGTCGAGGCGCGCATCGCCTCGCTCGACCTGCCCGAGACGTTGCACATTGAGACCCCCGAGCCCCAGCCCGTCGAGGTGCTCGACGGCTTCCGTGAGCTCGACGAGGTCGGCCTTGCCGCCTTTATTTCCGAGCGCGGTCTTGCCATGGACGAGGCGGACATCGCCTTCTGCCAGCAGTACTTCCGCGATGAGGACCGCGACCCCACCATCACCGAAATCCGCGTGATCGACACCTACTGGTCCGACCACTGCCGCCACACCACCTTCGGCACCGTCCTGGACGACGTGACGATCGATGACGCCGTGGTGCAGCGGGCCTTCGACCGCTACATGGAGATGCGCCACGAACTCGGTCGCGACGCCAAGCCCGTCTGCCTCATGGACATGGGCACCATCGGCGCCAAGTACCTCAAGAAGACCGGCGTCATGACCGATGTCGATGAGTCCGAGGAGATCAACGCCTGCACCGTCAAGGTGAAGGTCGATGTCGACGGCGAGGACCAGGACTGGCTGTTCCTGTTTAAGAACGAGACCCACAACCACCCGACCGAGATCGAGCCCTTCGGCGGTGCTGCCACCTGCGTGGGCGGTGCCATCCGCGACCCGCTGTCGGGCCGCAGCTACGTGTACCAGGCCATGCGTGTCACCGGCGCCGGCGACCCCACCGTCCCCGTGTCCGAGACGCTCGAGGGCAAGCTGCCGCAGCGCAAGCTCGTAACCACCGCTGCCGCCGGCTACTCCAGCTACGGCAACCAGATCGGCCTTGCCACCGGCCAGGTCAACGAGCTCTATCACCCCGGCTACGTGGCCAAGCGCATGGAGGTCGGCGCCGTCGTGGGCGCTACCCCTGCAAACCACGTGCGCCGCGAGTGCCCCGCCCCCACCGACAAGATCATCCTGCTGGGCGGCCGCACCGGCCGTGACGGCATCGGTGGCGCCACCGGCTCCTCCAAGACCCAGAACACCGAGTCCATCGAGACCTCGGGCGCCGAGGTCCAGAAGGGCAACGCCCCGGTCGAGCGCAAGCTGCAGCGTCTGTTCCGCCGCGGCGATGCCTGCCGTCTGATCAAGCGCTGCAACGACTTTGGCGCCGGCGGCGTCTCGGTCGCCGTGGGTGAACTTGCCGACGGCCTGTATGTCGACCTGGACACCGTGACCAAGAAGTACGACGGCCTGGATGGCACCGAGCTCGCCATTTCCGAGTCCCAGGAGCGCATGGCCTGCGCCGTCGCCGACGGTGACGTCGAGGAATTCATGGGCTACGCCGCCGAGGAGAACCTGGAAGCAACCGTCATCGCCGAGGTTACCGCCGAGCCGCGCATGCGCATGGCCTGGAACGGCGTCGCCATCGTCGATCTGTCCCGCGAGTTCCTCAACTCCAACGGCGCGCCCAAGCACCAGGTCGCCCACGTCTGCGCCCGCAGCGTGTGGCAGCCCAGCTGGGCCGGCACCACGCTTGCCGAGCGCATGACCTCGCTTGTCACCGACCTCAACGTCGCCTCCAACAAGGGCCTTTCTGAGCGCTTCGACTCCACCATCGGTGCCGCGACCGTGCTCATGCCCTTTGGTGGCAAGACGCAGCTCACTCCGAGCTCTGCCATGGTCGCCAAGTTCCCCGTGGACGGCGAGACCACCACGGCGAGCGCTATGGCATGGGGCTTCAACCCCTACCTGATGGAAGCCGACCAGTTTGCGGGCGCCTACCTGTCCGTGGTCGAGTCCATCGCCAAGCTCGTTGCCGCCGGCTTTGAGCACAAGCGCGCCTACCTCTCCTTCCAGGAGTACTTCGAGCGTCTGCGCACCGAGGCCGAGCGTTGGGGCAAGCCCATGGCAGCCGTCCTGGGCGCCCTTATGGCCCAGGTCGACCTGGGTGCCGGCGCCATCGGCGGTAAGGATTCCATGAGCGGCTCGTTTGAGGACGAAGCCGGCGAGCTCAACGTTCCGCCGACCCTGATTAGCTTCGCTGTCGCCGTAGGCAAGGCGGCCCGCGCCGTCTCCCCCGAGTTCAAGGGCCTGACGCACCGCGTTGTCCGTATCGCCCCCGCCACCTATGGCGAGGACTACCGTCCCGATGCCCAGCAGCTTCTCGCCGCATTTGACGCTGTCGAAGCGCTCACCACCGCCGGCGACGCCCTGGCCGTCTCCACGCCCGGCTATGGCTGCGGCGGCGAGAGCCTCTTTTAGATGTGCGTCGGCAACCAGATCGGTATCGAGCTTGCCGAGGATGTGGACGTGGAGAGCCTCTTCACCCCGCTCTATGGCAGCTTTATCGTCGAGCTCGCCGAGGATGCCGAGCTGCCCGAGGTCGCCGACGGCGTTGTCGTCGAGCCTCTGGGCACCACCGTTGAGGGCTATGTCATCGACACCGGCTCCGAGGTCATCGAGCTCTCCAAGCTCCAGGAGGCCTGGGAGAGCGGCATCGAGGGCGTCTTTGCCTACCGCAGCGCCGGCGAGACCCCCGAGGTCGAGGCCATCGACTTCCGTGCCAAGGATATCCACGTGTACGGCGGCGCCAAGATCGCCCGCCCGCGCGTGATCATCCCCGTGTTCCCCGGCAACAACTGCGAGTACGATAGTGCCCGTGCCTTCCGCGCCGCCGGCGCCGAGGCCGACACCTTCGTGATCAACAACCTCACGCCCGAGGCCGTCGCCGAGAGCACCCACGAACTTGCCCGCCGCATCCGTGCAAGCCAGATTGTCATGATCCCTGGCGGCTTCTCGGGCGGCGACGAGCCCGATGGCTCCGCCAAGTTCATCACGGCGTTCTTCCGCGCTCCCGAGGTCACCGAGGCAGTCCGCGACCTGCTCAAGGCCCGCGATGGCCTGATGCTGGGCATCTGCAACGGCTTCCAGGCCCTGATTAAGCTCGGCCTGGTGCCCTACGGCGACATCGTCGACGCCACGCCCGATGCGCCCACGTTGACGTTCAACACCATCGGTCGCCATCAGAGCCGTCTGGTGCGCACCCGTATCTCGTCCAACCTGTCCCCGTGGCTGTCGCAGTGCAGCCTGGACGACCCCTACACCGTCGCCATCAGCCACGGCGAGGGCCGCTTTGTCGCCAACGACGAGGTGCTCGCCCAACTCATCGCCAACGGCCAGGTCGCCACGCAGTACGTGGGCGAGGACGGCAAGCCCAGCATGGATCTTTCCGTCAACCCCAACGGCTCCGCACTCGCCATCGAGGGCATCACGAGCCCCGACGGCCGCGTCCTGGGCAAGATGGGCCATGCCGAGCGTCGCGGCGACAACCTGTACCGCAATGTGCCCGAGCATGTCCCCGGCGATAAGTTCATGCCGATCTTTGAGAGCGGCGTAGCCTACTTCGCTTAAAGCTTCCCCATCGGGTACAATCCCCTCGGGTAACAACACCCGCCACCGGCACGCCCGGTGGCGGGTTCTTTTTTGCTTTGCGCGTATAGGAGAAGGACATAATGGAAAGCCGCAAGCCGTATCTCGCCACCCTACCCGGACTCATCCTGGGCTGCTTCGTCTGCTGTGCGCTCTGGGGGTCGGCTTTCCCCTGCATCAAGATCGGTTACGGGCTCTTTGGCATCCCCGCTCACGATAGCGCCTCACAGCTGCTCTTTGCGGGCTTGCGCTTCACGCTTGCCGGCGCCCTGGTTATCGTTGGGATGAGTGCGGCCCAACGCCGCCCCCTCATTCCGCGGGCACGCGACATCAAGCCCATCTTTGTCTTGTCACTCTTCCAGACTATCGGGCAGTACTTCTTTTTCTACCTTGGACTCTCGCGCGCCAGCGCAATGTCGAGTTCCATCATCGAGGCCAGCGCCAACTTTCTCGCAATCCTCTTTGCCGCCCTGGCATTTCACACCGAGAGGCTCAATACGCCCAAGGTGCTTGGCTGTGTGCTGGGCTTTGCAGGCGTCGCGCTCGTCAACCTTTCGGGCGCGGACGGCACCTTTGGCTTTACGCTCGACGGCGAGGGATTTATCTTGGCTTCCACTGTTGCGGGCGCCCTGTCGACCTGCCTGATCGGCATCTTCTCGCGCGAGCATGACGGCGTCTTGCTCGCCGGCTGGCAGTTTTTAGTCGGTGGCGTGGTCCTTACCGCCATCGGGTTTTTGATGGGCGGCACGTTGTCCCCCACCGAAATCGCCCCCGCCATCGCGCTCATCATTTATATGGCACTCATTTCCGCCGTCGCGTACTCGCTGTGGTCCCGCCTGCTCGCCGTCAACCCCGTCAGCCGCGTGTCGGTCTTTGGCTTTATGAACCCGGTCTTTGGCGTGCTGTTGAGCGCACTGCTGCTCGGCGAGGGCGCTGGCACGAGCCCCGTTACCGTCATCGTTGCCCTGCTGTTGGTCTGCGGCGGCATCATCATCGTCAACAAACCCAAAAAAGCCTAGCGAGCTCACCTTTTTAGGGAGGGTGTTCGCATACTTTAGCTTAATGGAGTGCACTGATTCTCGTAGATTTCGTACCGAGTTGCGGCGGCAGACGCCCGTCTTGCCGCAACGCGCCTGGGCATTATGGCCAGAGGCCCCCACAAACGCAAAAGGGGCGCACGACCATCACAACGGTCGTGCGCCCCTTTTTTCTAGCGTATCTGGACGCCGGCTTTCTTTTTCTCGGCCTTTACGCGGTAGAGCTCCGCGTCGGCAGCGCGAAGCAAGTCTTGCCAGGTATCGACGCCATCACCAACCCGTGCGTAGCCGATGGACATCCGCAACAGATACGGGACCTCGGCGCGCGCGAGCTCGTCGCTGATTGCCGCGCACAGACGCATGATGTCCTGCTCCGCCGTCGCCTTTTGAAGCACCACGAACTCATCACCGCCATAACGTGCGATAAAGCCACCGGACGCCGAGCAGACCTCTTTGAGCGCAGCGGATATGACCTGAAGAGCATGGTCGCCCTCCACATGTCCATAGCGATCGTTAATCTGCTTAAAGCCGTCGGCGTCCATTATAAGCAGATACACGTCTTCGGCCTGATCCACATTTGAGAAGAGCGACAGTATATAGGTCTCAAAACGGTTGCGATTGTTGAGGCCAGTCAACGGATCGGTCGAGATCAGTTGCTCTTGGTAGATAATGTAGAGCAGCAACATGCTAATCATTATGCCGACACAAAGGCCGGGCACCGAGCATACGACCTGAAAGGTACCGCCCACCAAGGCCGGAATGGCGAAAAATGCCAAGGTCCGATAGATGGCCTTCGTCTGCAGGCTTTCGACCCTGCGAGATTGCACAAACGCATGCAGGGACGTATGTATAACGTAACAGTAGCTGACAATGGGCTGGATCATATAGGCGAAGCCGCGGCGGTACACGCCCTGAACATCGACGTAGAACAAGGCGTGGGTCCAGTAACTGGTAAACGCCAGCACGACCACCAGAGCCGTAGGCAACGCTACAAGCACCACCCTATAGCGCGAGGTCAAAAGGCGAGAACCCTGCACCGTCTCGGAATAGATAAACCAAATGAGACACGCGATGGCAAAGAGCGAAAAGGAAACCGCGTTGGAAATCCAGTTGGCGGCAATGCCCAACGTGCCGCTCGCACCGTCCGAAAGCGTCCAGATCATATCGAATAATATGTACGCGGCAGAGGTGTAGCCAAGCATGCTAAACAATAGCTGCTGGGTGCTCGAGAACAGGGAGCGACGGCTTCGTACGGCAAGTCCGATAAGAATAATCATGCACAGCAGGAATATCTCGATCTTGAGTGCCTTTACCACTAGACGCCCTCCCTTCAATATCCAAGTGGCCAGAATCGCCCAATTCGAATCTGGGCAACAAACACCCCCTACTCCGCAGGGGTAAGGGGAATAATAGCAGAGCGACCGAACGTCACTGCAAGACAGCTCTCGTTCGGGCGCTCAAACGGCGCGAGTTGCACGCCGGAATCATTGATGGGTATCGATTGCTACTCGCCATCGATGTCGGTCGCGACAGCCTCTTCGATGGCCTCGACACCGGCAGGCGACAGGTCTTCCTTGCTCTGGCAGAACTTCTTATCGACCCAGCCGGTCAGAATCGGGGCCATGATTGCCGTGATGATGACGGCAGTGGCGATCTGCGCATACGCGGTGGGCGCAAGCTCGGCATAGCGCGGAGCGACCTCGGCGAGGGCGACCGGCGTGGTCATGGCCGTGCCGGCAATGGTGGAACATGCCACAGCCGCCTTACCATTGCCGCCACACAGGCGCTCGAAGGCAAAGGTAATGGGACCGACGATAAAGAGCGTGATGAGGCCCAGCAGGATGCCCGAAATGCCACCGGCGATGAAGCTCGAAAGGCTCATGGACGCACCGAGCTGAAAACCAATTACAGCGATCGCGGGATTGGCGCCGGGAACCAGCAGGTTCTTGATAAACGGGAACAAGTTGCCCAGGACCATGCCGATAACAAGCGGCAGGATGGATCCGATGATGGTGCCGACGGGGATGTTGGCGAGACCCGAAACACCAAGGATGATCATCGTGACGGCGGGGCCGGCCGTAAAGAACAGGATACCGACAGCGCCCTGCTCGGACTCATCGCCGAACTCGCCCATGATGCCCGTATAGAGCGCCATGTTGCAAAACGTAATGCCGCCGATGATGGAAACCGAGCTCAGGCCTAAAAAGTTATCGTTAAAGAAGTACGCGACGCCCAGACCCAGCGCGGCTGCCACTACAAGCTTAGGAATCAGCACGACGATGCCGGTCTTGATGGCGCCCGGCGTGGACTTAAAGCTGATGCCGGCGCCCACGAACAGCAAGATCGCGGCAACGATGGTGTTGGAGCCGCCGCGGCAGGCAGCCGTAAAGAAGCCGCCGACCTCAAAGACCTGCGGGCAGAAGGTATTGAGCAAAAGGCCGACGATCATCGGATAGATCATGATGTCGCCCGGGATGCGCGGTACCTTGAATTTCTTTTGCTCGCTGGCGGTCGCTTCCTGTGCCATGAAACCCCCATTTCCGCTGACGCAGAACAAAAGCCCACGTCACGCTTTGCTACAGTAAAGTTTGACCATGGTACCAGAAGAAGCAGACCGCCTCGGTGAGAAATTCGATTCGTTAGGCCGGGACGATAACGCGTCCTGCTCCTATACGAGGCTCAAAACGATATAGAACACGATGCCCGAAACGCAGCACCACAACATCGACTTTGTCTTGATTGCCACCGCCACGACGCCGGTGGCCGCAATCCAGGGAACCAAGGCAGGCCAGAGTCCCGCGTCGAACGCGCCGGGGTTCACCAAGTCGTTGGCGACCAGCGCGGCAAAGGCAGCGGGCGGGATATAGCCCAGGGCCTCGGTAATGCGGGGCGACAGGGTCCGCCCGCGCAAGGCGAACGCCGGCGCGATGCGAAAGAACGCGATAGCAGCCCACGACGACAGCCACAGAACCAAGAACTCGTTAGCGGGCATCGCGGGCACCTCTTCCGTCAAATACAGCATCGCACGCCAGCGCAATGGCAATGCCGACCACGACGCTTGCCGGCACGGCAATATTCGCGAGGCCCAAGAACTTGCATACGGCGACGGACACCGCGCCCGAAACCGCCGCGACAACGTTACCGCGCGACAGCCGCTGCGAAAAGAGCAGGCAGATAAAGAGCGAGGTGCAGACAAAGGCTGCAATGGCGGTGGGAACATCGACAACGGCGCCGACGATGGCGCCCATCGTACACGAAACGCCCCATGTTGCGATGAGGATTACGTTGAGCACAAAGGACTCGCGCGGGCCCCAATCCTCCCCTTCAACCAACTTGGCAAGCGAGATGCCATATGCCTCCTCGGTAAGTGTCGCGGCAACAGCCAGCGTCTGACGCTTCGAGGCACCCCTCAGATGCGGTGCGATCGATGCCGAGTAAAGCGCAAAGCGCGAGGAGATTGCGGCGACGCTCGCGACGATCGATGCTGCAGGCACACCCGCCAGCCACAGGTTGCAGATCATAAACTGGCCGCTGCCCGTCACAAACGTACTGCTTAGAGCAAAGACCATCCAGGGCTCCATTCCCGTCTGCCCCATGATCATTCCGCACGGCGCGCCTATTGCAACATAGGTAAGCATCACTGGCCAGACGGTTCTAACGATTTTGAGCACCATACGTTTCTCATCCTGACAAGGTCTCCGAGCCGCATGTAGCGACACGGCAGAATCATCATCCGGCAGCAACCGAGTTCACCTACAATTGCCACCGGATCGAAAGACACAACTTTTTAGGAAGTCATTATGACAGCTATCGATCGAGACCGGGCGCGCGCGGCCTTCAAAAGCTACACCGATGCCTACGACGCCACCAACCCACGCATCGCGCTCAAAATCGAGCATACGCACCACGTGGCCGAGGCATGCGATGCCGTAGCGCGCGAGCAGGGCTGGTCGTCAGAAGATATTGACCTGGCATGGCTTTGCGGCCTGCTACACGATATGGGCCGCTTTGAGCAGCTGCGACGCTGGGACACCTTTAAGGACGCCGAGAGCATGAGCCATGCGGCGCTGGGCATCGAGGTCCTCTTTGGCGAGAATCCCGCCGATGCACCCGCCGTAACGAGCATCCGCGACTTTATCGATGACCCGGCAGAAGATGAGCTCATCCGAGCGAGCATTGCCTATCACAGCGATTTCCGTCTACCCGCGCAGCTCGACGAGCGCACGCGGAGCTTCTGCGATATCGTGCGCGATGGCGACAAGATCGACATTATGCGCACCATCGCCGACAGCACTGTCGACACTATCCTCAAGGTGGACGAGGACGCGTTTCTAGCAAGTCGCTTCTCGGTACCGACGCTTGCCGCCTTTGACGAGCATCGGTGCGTCGCGCGCGACGAGCGCAACGAGCCGGCGGACTACCTGGTGGGGCTCATCTGCTTTATGTTTGAGCTCGTCTATCCGGCAAGCCGTGCGCTGGCGCGCGTGCAGGGCGATATCTATCGCCTGCTCGACGCGCCCTTTGGCATTACGCGACCCTTTACCGATCCCGCCACGCAAGCGACCTGGGAGCGCCTAAAGGACGAGATGCGCGACTGGCTGGCGCGCGCCTAGCGCTCAAGCTGGGCCAGCAGCTCCTCGACGACCTCGACGGCATCGCCGACAACCTTGTACTGGGCAGCACCAAAGATGGGGGCATCCGGGTCCTCGTTGATGGCGATAATGCACTCTGCCCCACCGATGCCGGCAAGATGCTGGATGGCGCCCGAAACACCAATACTCACGAGAAGTTTGGGCGAAACCGATACGCCCGTCTGGCCAATCTGATGGCGATACTCCAACCAGCCGGCCTCCACGACAGGTCGCGTGCAGCCAAGCTCGGCTCCCAGAGCCTCGGCGAGCTTTCGCATCAGGGGCAGATTCTTCTTGGAACCAATGCCGCGACCCACCACGACCAGGCGCTCGGCATCGGCGATCGAAGCCTGCTGTCCCCACTCCTCGGCGGGAATCGAGATCTCGACACGAGCCTTAGCATCATCCGCAAGTGATATCTGGGTGATCGTGCCGGAGCGGCTGTAGTCAAAGTCGGGCGCCTTAAAGATGCCGGGACGAACCGTTGCCATCTGGGGACGATGATTGGGGCAGACGATGGTGGCCATCAGGTTGCCGCCAAACGCCGGACGCGTCTGCTGCAGCAAGCCCGTCTCCGCATCCATCGAAAGTATGGTGCAGTCAGCCGTAAGGCCCGTCTGCAAACGCACGGCAACACCGGGTGCCAGTTCGCGGCCAAAAGCGGTCGCGCCGTATAGGATGGCCTCGGGTTTGCGTTCGGCTACCAAATCGCAGATCAAGCGGGCGTAGACCTCCGCATCGTTTTGGCGCAGGCGCTCGTCGCGACAGGCCAGGACTTCGTCGGCGCCCGTGCAAACCAGATGCTCCAGGTCACCGAGAGAACCCTCGGGGCCCATACCGACCAGTGCCACCAGACGGCAGCCGCAAGCATCGGCAAGCTCGCGGCCCTTGCCCATGAGCTCGTAGGCCACGGGATTCACCGTATCGCGCTCGTCGGTCTGCGCGAATACCCAAATGTCTCGATACGCATCGAGGTCAACCGCGCCGGCGGCCTCGTCACGCTCGATCGAGATGGCGTTGACGGGGCAGGCATCGACGCACCCGCCGCACAAGATGCAGCCTTCGGTCACGCGGGCGCAGCGATTGGGACGCTCGCCCTCCACCACAATGCCGCCCGAGGCGCAGGCGCGAACGCAGCGACCGCAGCCGATACAGGCTTCGCTATCGATAATCAGTCCGCTCATCTATGCCATCCCCTCGATAATCTTGGCAAGTTTTGCCGCCTGCTCGGACGCCGTTCCGTCAACGTCCTCGCACGTTTGGTCGCGGTCGGGCACAAACGATCGCACGACCTGTGTCGGTGATCCGGCAAGGCCGCAACGCGAGGGATCGGCGTTCACGTCGGCGGCACTGACCACGCGCACGTCCGCCTCCTCCGCCGCGCGAATACCGGCAATGCTCGGCATACGCAGCTGGCCGATCTCCTTGGCGGTCGTCATCGCACACGGCATCTCAAGATAGACCGTCTCCTCGCCGGCATCGCAGCCGTGAACAAGCGCCAGTGAACCACAGGTCGTAAAGCCCGCGCTCTGCACGCAGCTCACGTCGGTCACACAGGGAATCTCAAAAGCACCGGCCAGCTCGGGGCCGATTTGCGCCGTATCGCCGTCCACCGCCATCTTGCCGCAGATGAGCAGGTCGAAGTCCTCGTCGAGCGCCTCGATGCCGCACTTGAGGGCATAGGTGGTTGCCAGGGTATCGGCACCTGCAAAGGCGCGATCGGTCAGCAGCAGCGCGTCGTCGGCACCTCGAGCGATGCAGTCGCGCAGCAGCGACTCGGTCGTGGGGATGCCCATCGACACCACCGTTACGCGCACGTCCATGCCAAAGCCGATAAAGTCGTCCTTCAGCGCCAGCGCGCATTCCAAAGCGCTCGCGTCAAAGGGGTTAATGACCGCCTGCTTGCCATCGCGCACGATGGTATTGGTCTTGGGGTCCATCTTGACCTCGGTGCTGCCCGGCACAGCCTTGACGCACACCACCATATGGAAATCGCTCATCTTCACGCGCCCCCTTTCTGGACGAGTTCATCCAAGAGCTTCTCCGAAAACAGGTTGCCGCGACCCAGCTGCCCGTCGGGATCGAGCTGGAGCTTGAGCCGCGCCGACTCGACCATGGCCTCGTGACCGTACATCGTCTCTAAGAAGCCCGCTTTGATCTTGCCGACGCCGTGTTCGGCGGAGACGGCGCCGCCCATGGCCGTGACCTCCGCAGCCCACTGGGCAAACAGCTCGCCACCGCGACGGTAGTCCTGCGCATCGCGCGGCAGGATGTTCACATGCAGATGGTTGTTACCGATGTGCCCCCAGGCAGCAGATTCAAGCCCGCTTTCGGCCAACGTGCGGCGATAGAGCGCAACGACATCGGCAAGGCACGCGTTGGGCACCGACATGTCCGATCCCAGCTTGGTGATGGTGGGGTCGGTGCGGCGGCGTTCGTCGATGAGCATGTTGACGCTCTCGGGGACCGCGTGGCGGAAGAATCGTTGGCATTCGCGATCGACTTCGGTGCGCGCGACCCACGTCGCATCGTCGTGGCCGCCCGCAAGCTCCAAAACCCATCCCAGGTGGTACAGCTCCTCAGTCGCCTGGGCTTCGTCGTCGCAGTCGAGCTCCACGTAGACACAGACCTTGGCCTCTTTGTCGAGCGCCGGTAGCGAGGCAAACGCCGTCGACTGCTCGCGCTGGCGACGTAGAATATCCAGGGCGCCAGCGTCGAAGTACTCGATGGCAGCCGCATGGGACAGGACGGGACGCACGGAATCGGTAAAGGACACGGCCTTGTCTTCGCTATCGAAAAAGCAGCTCACACCCCAAACGACCGCAGGCGCCGCCTGCAGGACAATCTCGAGCTCGGTAATGACGCCGAGTGTGCCGCACGCACCGATAAACAGATCGATAGCATCCATTTCGTCCGCAACGAAATAGCCTGAGGCATTTTTTGTCTTGGGCATGGTATATCCGGGAAGATCGAGCCCGAGCTTACGGCCCGCTGCCGTCACGAGCGACAGGTGGCGGCCTTGGGCAAAAGCCTTGCCGCGCTGAAGCTCAAGCAAATCGCCATCAGCCAGCGCGACGTGGAGTCCCGTGATATGTGGGCGCATGGGGCCGTAGGCGTAGCTGCGGGCACCAGAGGCGTTACATGCCGCCATGCCGCCCAGACAGGCAGACGTCTCGGTGGGATCGGTGGGAAAGAACTGCTCGGGGGCCTCTTGGAACTCCTCGTAGGCCTCAAGCGATGCCTGGTCCCAACCAGCAGTCGGCAGCACCTTCTTACTCAGCTGCTTGCGCAGCTCCGAGAGCACAACGCCCGGCTCCACGCGCAGCAGAAATTGGCCTTGTTCATCGCGGCGAAGGCCCAAGTAGCGATTCATACGGGAAGTATTGAGGATATGCCCGCCGTGGGGCACGGCACCGGCGGCAAGGCCGGTTCGGGCGCCCTGAACCGTTACCGGGACACGCTCGGCATGGAGCTTTTCCAAAATGGCACGGACCTCGTCTTCCGTTGTCGGAAACGAGATGCTCGAGGCCTCGCCCGATGCGCGAGACTCGTCGCGACCATACTCTTCGAACTCGTCGGTGAAGGGTTTGATGGTTGCAGACACGCGAACTCCCCCTTTAGCTAACTACAGTATTTGCAGGGAGATGTTACCGCATCGTTTCGTCGACGTGTTCGAGACCGTCTCCATAATTGGCGATTTTTACGTTCGTGCAATTCGGCGAGCGGCTTGATTTCCTCGGCAGACGATGCTTTTGACACATATGGCCCGCCGTCGCCGACCGCGCGATTGTCGCTTGAAAAAAGTTGGAGTATTTTTTGCCGCCTTTTACCTGCGGAGACGCCAATCCGTCAAGCATTTGGTCAGAAATTGGTCAAGTAGCGGCTGATACGGTCGGCGTCGACAGCCAAAACCGATAGAAGTTTTGGCCCAGAAGCAGGGAGGTTCCCATGGCATATTACTGGCCCCAGTACGGCATCGCCATCGAAGTCGACGACGATCCCCATCTCCTGCCTTTCGACGAAGAGGCATTCCCCGATACGACGGTCTACCACGTTACCACCGATGTGATCTGCGACCCCGAGTCGTTCTCGGCGCTCGCCCACCACATCGCGCATATCCACGACATCGAGCTCCCTCCCGACTTCGAAGAGCTCGTCTACTCGCGCCGCCTGATGCTTCAAATGCTCTTTGGAGCGGACCCGTCCACCTTTGCGCGCATCTATACCGCCAAGGATGCCGCATGAGCGCGAAGAAGCCACCCCGCTTTGCAGGCCTGGGTCGTCGCAAGAAGCTCATCGTTGCCTGCTTGGCCATCGTCTGCGCCCTTGTCGCCGTAGGACTATACGCTTGGCAGTCGCAGCCCGTACCCGAGGCGGGCGCTTCGGTTACGACGGCCGAGGGCAAAACGCGTCAGGAAATCCAAGATGAGCTCGACGCCATCGTCCGCGACAACATGATGACGATTTCGGTCGCACCGGTCGCTCAGCTGCAGGAGGATGGCAAGCTGCGCGTCAACGTGCAAAACGTCCAAGACAATAAATTTCCCCAGCGATTCCGCGTCATCCAAAACGACGAGACCATATACGAATCCGATGTGGTCGAGACCGGCAAAACGGTCGAGACATGCCCCGCCGGCGACATCGAGGAAGGTGAGGCGTATATCGAGATCCAGGCGCTTGACGCCAAGACCTATGACAGCCACGGCAACCCGACACGCGTCAAGGTACGGGTTGAGCAAGCCGAGAACTAGCTTTCCGGTCGACGCGGCACCGCACGCGATTCACCAGCATTCGTCCAATCATCGCGGGGACGGCCCGCGGCGAATAGAAAGGAACGACCATGGACATCACCAGGAATCTGAACGGAGCCAGAGCGCTCGTCGTGGGTGCAGGGCTCGCGCTCGCGCTCGCAATGGGCGCCGCCCCGACGCCAGCTATGGCAGCCGGGCGTGTTGGAACCACGAAGGTAATGGTCAAGACCGAGATCGACAACATCAAGTTCAACGCACCGACGGTTATTCCCTTCGTCGCCCAAGCCGACGGCACGCTTCAGGGTCCCTCAGAAGACGCGATCACCATCGACAATCTTTCGGCCTACGGCATCCATGTCACCAACATGAAAATCGACGCCATGAACACCTGGACCATTGCCGCCGACGCCAAGGCCGGAACCGCGCAGAACTCCATCGACTTTAAGGTCGGCCCCGACGGCGCACTCCAGAACGCCAGTGCCGCAACGCAGGGGACAGGCCTCGATCTTTCCAAGAATGCAGCCTTCGACATGGGCTACCAGGGCATTGCCGGCGGCACGGACAAAATTAAGCTCAAGACGAGCGGGAATGTCGCCCGCGTCACGCGCGACATCTTCCACGTAACCGGCGAAGGCGATCAGGTTGCAACGATCACCTGGACGGTCGAGCCCGGTGCGCACACGGCATAAGGCCGTCGCCCTGGCCGCCGCCACCGGCATCTTGGCGTTTGGCCCAGCCATGGCCTTTGCCCAGCAAGAACAGGCGCAGGCCGCCACGCAAGTGACGGTCGACCTCTCGGGGCTCGACCGCGGCGACCGCGAGGAACCGTTGGCGCAGACAGGCGACAGACGATGGCTCTTGGCAGCAGGCGCCACAGCAGCAGGCGCGGGAACCGCCGGCCTCGGCCTGCACATCAAACGCAGCCAGAAACAAAACACGGACAGGCCGCACTAAATTAGCTAAGGAGACCCCATGGCATCGAAGAACCTTTTGCCCGTCGTCGCACTCTGCGGCGCGCTCGCAACCGGAACGCCTGTCGCCGCTTGGGCGACTCCCGTCATGGCAGACTCCTTACCAGCAGCCCTAAGCTCCGCATCAAATCCGTCGAGCGCCATTGCGTGCAAGCGTTTTTCGATCGCACAGGCTGCAATCTCAACCTCGGGATGCCTTCGTCGTAATACGGACGGTTCGATAGTCGTGGATATCAATCGTTCGAACAAGGCAAACGGCTCCCAGGCGGGGTACGCCGTCTGCACGTGGCGCTCGGTTGTGCTCGACGCAGATGGCGATCCATGCAATTTAGAGCTGCGCATCGACATCGCTTCGATCGATGACTCGGCGAACGGAGCGAAGGTCGCCTTCGACGGTACGTTTTTTGAGAAAGGAGGCGGTATATGTCTGGGCTGCGCCGCCGCGAATGCAGACGACACGCAGCCCACCCTCTCATTCACGGCATCGTTGCGGCTGACCAAAGCCGACACCGATGCCATCGCGGCGGGAGAAGCGTCCCTGCTGTTCTACGCCGTCAGCACCAAAGACACAGACGCTCATTTCGAGAAGTCAGCCGGATCACTCAGCCTTACACGAGGGATAGAGGCAGGCCCTATTGAAATCGATGCCCACGCGCAAAGCAGGCAACGCATTCCTGCCGACCCGGCGCTTCTCGAAATGAAGTGGAACGGATCCGGAGCCATCGGAATTCTCCCCTCCGCGCTTGACGCCAAGACGCTCCCCCCAAACGACGAACCCATCAACGCAACCATACAAGAGGAGAGCGCGGTCAAAGAAGCAGGTGCGGGCGACACGCCGTCGCCGACAAAAAGCGTCCCAGCTTCTTTCGAAGCACCGAATGAGCCCGCTGCCGATCCAAACGATCCCGAGCTCGCGGACAGCCTGGGGCTTGCTGATCCTCAAGAGATCGATGAAGGTAACTGCTGCGTGCTTGCCGCGCTCGACCACACAGAGGTCATCGACGCTGCGAACATCGAAGTTGCCGCCGCCAATCAGCCCGTCCGCAAGTCGGCTATCATCGCATTTCCTGAATCCATCGAAGTCGTCTTTTTGCCATCGGGCGAGGTCGTGGCCCCAACACTGCTCACCTTGTTGGGCGCCAAGAATACTCGAAACGAAATTAAAAAGGTCACAGTTGTCGACCCTGCAACAACCGCCAAGCTGCGTCTATACGCCGTTGCCACAAACGGAAGCAAGACCCTGGAATTCGATGGCGACACACTTCTAGCCTGGCGACGTCTGGACATTATGCAAGACGTCTCATATCAGATCGAACTCGAAGGGTTTGATCGTGCCCGCGATGCCAATATCATCGCCGCGGCTATTGAATCCCCGCAGCGGCTTATGACACTGCGCTTTGAATACTATCCCTATGTCCCGACAACCACCTGAGGCTTAAATGCTGCGCATCATTCCTAATACCACTTATATAACGTATTAGATGGGTTGCGATGTGCCTCGCATTTCGTTCTGCTACGATTGCCACGTTGGCATCAATACAGGAGGGCTCATGCCGGGCTTGGGAACAATCATCAACGTTGTGCTTTTAGTTGCGGGCGGTCTTTTAGGATTAGCGGGCGGCCGCTTCATTACACCGCGCATCCAAGACACGCTCATGAAAGCATCGGGGCTGTGCGTCCTGTTTATCGGCCTGGGCGGCACCATGCAAAAGATGCTCATCATCGATGGAAAGGCGCTAGCGACCACCGGTACCACCATGCTCATCATCTCGTTTGCCCTCGGCTCGCTCATCGGCGAAGCCGTCAATCTGGAGGCGGCAATCGAGAACCTCGGTGAATGGCTCAAGCGAAAAACCGGCAGCGAGGGTGACAACGAGTTCACCAACGCCTTTGTCTCGACATCGCTCACGGTGTGCATCGGTGCCATGGCCATCGTGGGCTCGATTCAGGACGGCCTGCTCGGCGACTGGTCCACGCTCGCTCTCAAGGGCGCACTGGACTGCATCATCGTTTGCACCATGACGGCCTCGCTCGGACGCGGCTGCATCTTCTCGGCCCTGCCCGTCGCCGTGTTCCAGGGAACGATTACGCTGTTTGCCGGCGCGCTCTCCCCCATCATGACCACCGCCGCCCTCGACAGCCTATCGCTCGTGGGCTCCATGCTCATCTTCTGCGTTGGCGTCAACCTCATCCGTCCTCAGACCTTCCGCACGGCCAATATGCTTCCCTCCGTCGTCATCGCCGTCATCTACGCCCTCCTGTTCTAAATCTATCAACGCAGCGGCATCTCGAACACCTGTTTGATGCTGTGCTATGATATGAGGTCACCGTAGCTGCGTTCGAGAGGAGAAGCGGTGGCCGACCAGGACATCAAGATGCTCATCGAGCGCATTATGGCCGAGGCCCGAACCCATCAGTCCGCTCGCTTCTCACATGAGGTCTACGCAGACGAGCCGATTCTCAAAACCGGTCGTCAGATGCAGAATTTCCTTCCCGACCAATACCGCAAGATGCGCGAGATATCGCGCTGGCAGGATGACCCCAAAGGCGGCGCGGGCCGCTGGCTATCGGAGGCCGAGCTCTTCTACCGCCAAGGCTTGCTGATGGCCGATTTTGAGGACGACTGCCCCTACAACGGCACCTTTAAGTCGTACTTTCCCACCTACAACGCCATGAGCGACCGGCAGCTGCGCGGCTACTTTACCTGGCGTGCCCAAGTGCGCCGCGGAACCGTCGAGGAAACGTCTACGTCCTTTGCCTTTCTGTATCTCTATGAGCTGATTTGCGGCATTGGCATAGATGACCCGCTCGATGGTTTTAACAAGATCAAGGCCTTTTGGGATGCCTACCGCGCCTTCGAGCCCGGCATCGACCGGTTTGCACGCGTGTGGTTGCAGGACTACGCCGTGTTCCATGGGCTCGACCCCAAGCTGCTTCGTGATTCTAAAACCGTCATGTTCGATAACGCCCTTATCGAGCTGCGGCGCGCGGCACGAGACCTTGTACCGGCACCGGCGCCGTCCGGCCAGACCCCCAAGCGTCGCAAAACCTCCGAGCCCACGCTCCCCCTTCCGCCCGATGAGGTGCGCGAGGAGCGACTCATGGCCGCCATCAACGCCCTTTCCACGTACAACCTAAGTAACTCGCGGCTTGACCGCAGCCACCACCGCGATCTGCGCCACGTGGCATGCGCCGTGTATGTCCGCATGGCGCGCTACTATGACACGCACCGAAAGACCGGCATCGTGGCGAGTTTATTTGGGGAGGAGACGGCCATGCCCTACACCATGTTTGCCTCGGCCGTATTCTTTGCGCCCGAGCGCCACGAGGACTGCGAATACCGCCTGGACCCCATTCACATCTACCGTTGCCAAAATGGCTTTTGGGAATGCATGCGCATCCACGGCAGCAGACAAAAAAGTAGCAAGCTCGGTGAGATGATGCGCGCTTGCGATCAGCGCCTGCGCCTGGCACTGGATCCTGGCCATCCCCTTAAGGAAGAGAAGGTCCCCAAATATCTGGCTAAGATTATCGATGACGAGATCGTGGCATGGCTTTCGTGGGACGCCGCACACCAGCCCGTCAAGATCGATATCGACCTGACTCAGCTGGGGCACATTCGGAGCGCCGCTGCGCAAACGCGCGAAGCGCTTTTGATCGACGAGGAACGCGAGGACGGTGCACCTGTGGAAGCCGAGGCGACGCTTATAGAGCAACCGAACACCGAGTCTGCACCCGGCATGACTGCCGAACCTGGCGAGATGACCATACGGCAAGACGAACCCGACGAGCCGACTGTCTCCACCGAAGAGTTTGGCGTCGTGGCGCCGCTCCTCGCGTCTGTGGACGCACCCGTAGCGCCCGCGCCCACCGAAGCTGCGAACAAACTCGCGCCCGCCGCAGATGCCTTCCTTCGCGCGCTCCTCGAGCGGAACACGGCGCAGGCCACATTGGCGGTGGCACAGTCGGGCAAGAGTGAGGACATGCTCGTCGATAGCATCAACGAAGCGCTCTTTGACCTGGTGGGCGACACCGTTATTGAATTTGGCTCAGCAGGACCGCAGATTATCGAGGACTACGAAGCAGACGTGAGAGGATACCTAGACCATGAGTGATACCGCATCCGCAGCACCCCGCGTGCCCAAGCGCGTCGCCGCCGTCATTCTCAACTCGCTCAAGGGCGGCGTGGTCCCGCGCATCGGCCTTCCCTATATCACCGTGGGGCGCGAGGTCGAGATCCGTGCTCTGCTCACCGACCTGAGCCTCATCGCCGATGGCGGCGCAAGCTTCCGTTTCCTAGTCGGTCGCTACGGCGCCGGCAAGAGCTTTTTGCTCCAGACCATCCGCACGCACGCCATGGGCGAGGGATTCGTCGTGGCCGATGCCGACCTATCCCCTGAGCGCCGCCTGCAGGGCGGCCAGGGACAGGGCCTTGCCACCTACCGTGAGCTCATCCGCAACATATCGACCAAGACGCGCCCCGAGGGCGGTGCGCTCAACCTTATCCTGGATCGCTGGGTCGCCTCGTGTGCCGATGCCGACGAGTCTGCCGTCAATGCCCAACTGGCCCCACTCGAGGAAATGGTCCACGGCTTCGACTTCGCCCGCATGCTCCGCCGCTACCGCGCGGCCGTATCCGAGGGCGACGAAGAAGCTATGAGCCGCGTGACCAAATGGATTCGCGGCGAGTACCGCACCAAGAGTGAGGCACGCGCCGAGCTGGGCTCCTCGACCATCATCAGCGATGACGACTGGTACGACTACGTTAAGCTCATTGCGCGCTTTTTGGTCTGCAGCGGCTACAAGGGCATGCTGGTGCTCATCGACGAGCTCGTGAATCTGTATAAGATTCCCAACGCCATCACGCGCCAATACAACTACGAGAAGATCCTGACCATGTACAACGACACGCTCCAGGGCAAGGCGCAGTACCTGGGCATGATCATGGGCGGCACGCCAACCTCCATCGAAGACCGCCGCCGTGGCGTGTTCTCCTACGAGGCCCTGCGAAGTCGACTCGCTCAGGGCCGCTTTGCACGCGAGGACCTTAAGGACATGCTCGCGCCCATCATCCGCCTGCAGCCACTCACCTACGAGGAATTGCTGGTGCTGATCGAAAAACTCATGCAGATCCATGCCGGATACTTTGGCTGGACGCCCACGCTTACCGAGAACGACTTGGTAGACTTTCTCAAGATTGAGTTTGGCCGCGTGGGAGCCGATACGCACCTGACGCCGCGTGAGGTCATCCGTGACTTTATCGAGCTGCTCGATATCCTGTGCCAGAACCCCGATGCAAACGTGGCCGAGTTGCTGCAAAGCGTCGGCGGCGACGCGCTGGCACCGGCAGGCGCGAACGTGCCGCCGCA
>UQXC01000008.1 GCA_900544995.1 uncultured Collinsella sp.
CGACTCGCATAAAAAGCCTCCCATTTCTCATGTCCAAGAAATGGGAGGCAGTTCAGTGTGAGCTCGGGGCTCTTTGTGCCGCACATCTATGAGAGGGAATCGATGCGCACGGGCGCTACTCCATGTAGCCGCCCTGAATGGCGGAAACCTCGTCGTTCCCCGCCTGATGGGTGTGCTCAAGGCATCCGTTCCCCTCTTTATTGATGTTACGGGCAAAAAACGAGTAGCGGGCATCGCAACAACCGATTTCAACCGTTCACCTTACAAAAGTGAACGTTCACCTGTTTTTAGGAGAATACGGGCGTTAATTCCTTCGCTTTCCCTATACTGAGCTTGTATTAGAAGCAAGACTTATATAGATGAACGTTTCTTTTGAAAGGATCGCTATGTCTGATCTTATGGACAGCTTCCGCTTGGATGGCAAGGTCGCGCTCGTGACCGGCGCCACCTATGGCATCGGCATGGCCATTGCCGAGGCACTCGGCGAGGCCGGCGCCAAGATTGCCTTTAACGCACGTCACGCCGACAAGGTCGCCGAGGCCGAGAAGCACTACCGCGAGCTGGGCTTTGAGGCTCATGGTTACGTGGCAGATGTCACCGACGAGGCCGTCGTCGCCGAGCTCATCGCCAAGATCGAGGCCGACTTTGGTACCACGCCCGACATCCTGGTCAACAACGCCGGCGTCATTCAGCGCACCCCCATGCTCGACATGAGCGCCGAGGACTTCCGCCGCGTCGTCGATATCGACCTCAACGCACCGTTTATCGTCTCCAAGGCCTGTCTGCCCGGCATGATCGCCAAGGGCCACGGCAAGATCATCAACATTTGCTCGATGATGAGCGAGCTGGGCCGCGAGACCATCGCCGGCTATGCCGCCGCCAAGGGCGGCCTGAAGATGCTCACCAAGAACATCTGCTCCGAGTTTGGCGAGGCCAACATCCAGTGCAACGGCATTGGACCTGGCTATATCGCAACGCCGCAGACCGCGCCGCTGCGCGAGACGCAGCCCGACGGCAGCCGTCACCCGTTTGACCAGTTCATCATCGCCAAGACCCCGGCCGCCCGTTGGGGCACGCCCGAGGATCTGAAGGGCCCCGCCGTGTTCCTGGCTTCCGACGCCTCGAACTTCGTCAACGGCCACATCCTCTACGTCGACGGCGGCATTCTCGCCTATATCGGCAAACAGCCGCAGTAGGCTGCCCACATTGGGTTTCACCCACTTGTTTTACTTTAAGTTGCGGTGAAATAGGGATTGATTTTAGCTTCTACCAGGCAAAACAGTCCGTATTTCACCGCAAGTTAGAAATAGGAAGGTATTTCGCAATGAAGATCGCTCTGATCAACGAGAACTCTCAGAACTCCAAGAACCCTATGATCGAGGCTGCCCTTAAGAAGGTTGTCGAGCCCATGGGCCACACCGTCTTTAACTACGGCATGTACGCCGACGCCGACTCCAAGCCTCTCACCTACGTGCAGAACGGCATTCTTGCCGCCGTGCTGCTGAACTCCGGTGCTGCTGACTACGTCGTGACCGGCTGCGGCACCGGCGAGGGCGCCATGCTCGCCTGCAACTCCTTCCCCGGCGTGCTGTGCGGCCACGTTGCCGACCCGCTCGACGCCTACACCTTTGCCCAGGTCAACGACGGCAACGCCGTCGCCATGCCCTTCGCTCTTAAGAACGGCTGGGGCCAGGAGCTCAACCTTGAGTACACCTTCGAGAAGCTCTTTGGCTTTGGTTCGGGCAACGGCTACCCCGCCGAGCGTGTTGAGCCCGAGCAGCGCAACAAGAAGATTCTCGATGGCGTGCGCGCTGTGACCATGCGTCCGCTCGTCGACGTCCTGGGCGAGATCGATCAGGACCTGGTGAAGGGCGCACTTGCCGGCGAGCACTTCCAGGAGTACTTCTTTGCCAACGCCACCGACGAGGCCATCATCGCCAAGGTCAAGGAGATCTTGGGCCTGTAATAAGGCCCACGGGGCGCACCGACCCCCAACAAACCGCCAAGCAAAAGGCGCCGCGACAATCCATGTGTCGCGGCGCCTTTTTTGATTGGCTATCGCTTGAGCCACTGCAAGGCGGCCGCTCCCCTATTTGCCAAAAGCTTACATCTCGCAGGCGACCTTGTAGCCGTCGCCGATGGCATCGCGGATGTTACCGCACTTGTTGGCATCGCCCAGCACGTGAGCGGCAACGCCAGCAGCGGCGAGGTCATCAGCCAGCTTGGTATTGGGACGATAGCCCATGGCAAGCACCAGCGTATCGGCACCGGTGATGGTGTGGACCTCGCCGTCCTTCTCGTAACTGATGGTGTCCTCGGTGATCTCGGTCACCTTGGCCTCGGTCAGCACGTGGACGCCCTTTGAGAGCATGCGCGTAATAAGCACCGCGCGGCCGGCGCCGCCCTCGTTGGCGGCGAGCGTCTTGGTCATCTCGATGACGGTGACATCGCGATTGGCCGGCGACAGGTCGTTGACCAGCGGAGCCAGGTAGTCGGCCGTCTCGCAGCCGACGGTGCCGCCGCCCACGATGACGATCTTCTTGCCCGGGAAGGCGTGGCCGCCCAGCAGGTCGTCAGCAGTCATAACCTGCTTAAAGCCCTGCATAAAGGCCGGAGCGATGGGCTCGGCGCCATAAGCTAGGACGACCTCGTAGCCGGCGTAGTCACGCTGAATGTCCTCGGCAGTAAGCTCGGTGCCAAATACGCACTTCACGCCCGCCTCAGCAAGACGGCGATACTGGTACTTGATCACGCGCGTAAGCTCCTGCTTTGCCGGCGGAACGGCAGCGATGCGCATCTCGCCACCCGGCTCGTCCTGCTTATCCACGAGTACCACGTTGTGGCCGCGTTTAGCGGCAATGTAGGCCGCCTCCATGCCCGCAGGACCAGCGCCCACAACCAGCACGTTCTTTGCCTCGGCGGCAGGCTCGTAGCCGGCCTCGTCGCGCTCAACATCGGGGTTGACGGTGCAGGAGATGCGCTTGCCGAACATAATGCCGTTCAGGCAGCGCAGGCAGCCAATGCAGGGGCGAATATCGTCGGCATTACCAGATGCGGCCTTGTTGCAGAACTCGGCATCGCACAGGTTGGCGCGGCCCATCATGCAGATGTCGGCGGCGCCGTCCTCAATCAGCTCCTCGGCAATCCAGGCCTCGTTGATGCGGCCGACCGTGGCGACGGGAATGTTGACGTGCTTCTTAATCTCGCGCGAGCAGGCGGCATGCGAGGCCTGCTGCGTACCGGCGGCGGGAATCGCGGAGCCGCGCTTGATGGTGGTACCGCCCGACACGTGAATCATGTCGACGCCGGCCTTCTCCAGACGGCGCGAGACATAAATCATGTCATTGAGGGTCAGGCCGCCATCGGTGTACTCATCGCCCGAGATGCGGACGTCGATGATAAAGTCCTTGCCGCAGCGCTCGCGAATCTCGGCGATGACCTCGAGCAAGAAGCGCATACGAGCGTCGAGCGAGCCGCCGTACTCATCGGTACGCTTGTTATAGAGCGGGGTCAAAAAGCCGCCGAGCATGCCGTGGGCGTGTGCCGCATGGACCTCGACGCCATCGACACCGGCCTTCTGCATACGCACGGCAGCGTCGCCAAACTGATGCGTGAGCTCGTGAATCTCATCGACCGTGATAGGACGCGGTGCCTCGCGGGCATAGGACGGGCCCACAAAGGACGGAGCGATCAGGCGCGGCGTGCCCGGAATGTTAAAGGCCATGTAGGCGGGATGGAAGAGCTGCGGCATGATCTTGCAGCCATACTCGTGGACGGCCGCGGCGAGCTTTTCCCAGCCGGGGATAAACGTGTCGTCGTAGCAGCACATGTCACCCGGCAGATAGGTATAGGTGGGCTCGACCGTCACGACCTCGGTAATGATGAGGCCCACGCCGCCCTTGGCGCGGGCACGGTAATGATCGACCAAGTCGTCGGTCACATAGCCATGATCGGCCAGGTTCGTGGACACCGGCGGCATAAAGACGCGGTTCTTGACCTCGGTCGTACCGACCTTGATCGGGCTAAAGAGCATCGGGTAGGCGGATGACTCCATACAGGGTTCCTTTCGTTTGAGCCGCTCGGCGGCAGTTGCTAACGTACCTATCGTATCAGCAACCGCCGCGTCCGTACCCGCTCGCACTCCCCACCTTCAATCCCGACCCTCACAAAAAAGTTGCGGTGGAATACGGAGTAGGTGAGGCTTTTGACAGCCAAGACAGTCCGTATTTCACCGCAACTGATGGGTGGGGTGGAATTGAGGGCTCAGATAGCCAGTCATGCCCTCATCCGCCACTCCCTCACCTACAGCGCGCCGTCCAGCATAAGGTTCACCTTGAGCACGTTGACCGTGGGCTCGCCGAACACGCCCAGGAATCGGCCCTTGGTGCACGCGGCGATGATGTCGCGCACCTCGTCCTCACTTTTGCCCGTGGCCTTGGCAAGGCGCGGGACCTGGTACTCAGCGGCATCCGGAGAGATCTCCGGGTCGAGGCCGGACCCCGAGCACGTCACCAGGTCGACGGGCACAGCGTCCATATCGGCATCGGGGTTGGCGGCGCGAATCTTCTCGACGCGCGCGTTCACAAGCTGCCGGTACTCCTCACTCGCCGGGGACAGGTTGGACGGAGCGCCGTAGGCCATGAGCCCGCCGTCTTCGCCTTCGACAATTGACACGTTCTGGATGCGGCCCCACATGTGGTCCTCATCCTCGAAGTTCTGGCCGATGAGCTCGGAGCCCACGATCTTGTCGTCGACCTTGATGAGCGAACCATTCGCCTGATACGGGAACGCAACCTGGGCGATGCCGGTCACCACGAGTGTGTATCCCAGGCCGCAGACGATGGTAAACAGCGCGAACACGCCGAGTGCGCGCGATGCGATACCTTTGAACATACATACCTCCGTCTACATCATGCCAATGCCGAACAAGGCCAGCAGCATGTCGATAATCTTGATGAATACGAACGGCGCCACGATACCGCCCAGACCCCACACCAGCAGGTTGTGGGTCAGCAGCTGGCCGGACGAAAGCTCGCGGTACTTCACGCCTTTCAGGGCGGCAGGAATCAGCGCGACGATGACCAGCGCGTTGTAGATAATGGCGGACAGCACGGCAGTCAACGGGCTGGTGAGCCCCAGGATGTTGAGGGCGTCCAACCCGGGGTAGATCGGCGAGAATAGCGCCGGGATGATGGCGAAATACTTGGCGACGTCGTTGGCGACCGAGAAGGTCGTGAGCGAGCCGCGGGTCATGAGCAGTTGCTTGCCGATACGCACGATATCGATGAGCTTGGTGGGGCTGGAGTCGAGGTCGACCATGTTGCCGGCCTCCTTGGCAGCCTGGGTTCCCGTGTTCATGGCCACGGCGACATCTGCCTGCGCCAGTGCCGGCGCGTCGTTGGTGCCGTCGCCGGTCATCGCGACCAGATGGCCCTCATGCTGGAACGCGCGGATCTTATCGAGCTTGCCCTCGGGCGTCGCTTCGGCCAGGAAGTCATCCACACCGGCCTCGGCGGCGATGGCGGCGGCCGTCAGCGGATTATCGCCCGTCACCATTATGGTCTTGATACCCATGCGGCGCAGATCGGCGAACTTTTCCTTCACGCCGGACTTGATGATGTCCTTAAGGTAGACGACACCCAGCACACGTCGGTCCTTTGCCACGACCAACGGGGTGCCGCCCACCTTCGCAATGCGTTCGACGGCCTCGTCGCACTCCTTCGAGAACACTCCCCCGGCAGCCTCCACATAAGCGCGAACGGAATCGGCCGCACCCTTGCGAATCTCGCTGTCGGCGTAGTTCACACCGGACATGCGGGTCGCCGCGGTGAAGGGGATGAACTCCATGCCCTTATCCTCGAGTGTGCGGCCGCGCAGCCCAAACTGCTCCTTGGCGAGCACGACGATAGAGCGGCCCTCAGGGGTCTCATCCGCCAGAGAGGACAGCTGCGCGGCATCGGCCAGCTCCGCGGGATCGACGCCGTCGACCGGAATGAACTCAGCGGCCTGGCGGTTGCCCAAGGTGATGGTACCGGTCTTATCGAGCATGAGGATGTCGACGTCGCCGGCGGCCTCGATGGCGCGGCCGGACATGGCCAGTACGTTGGCCTCGTTCAGTCGGCTCATGCCGGCGATGCCAATGGCGGACAGCAGCGCACCAATGGTGGTGGGCGCCAGACAGACGAGCAAGGCAACGAGCGTGGTCACAGCGGTGGGGTTCGCCATACCGTTGAGCCCTGCAGAGAAACTCGAGTAGCAGTACAGTGCGAGCGTCACGAGGATGAAGATGACGGACAGAGCAACCAGAAAGATCTCGAGCGCGACCTCGTTGGGGGTCTTCTTGCGGGCGGCGCCCTCGACCATGGCGATCATCTTATCCAGGAAGCTCTGGCCAGGCTCGCTGGTGATTTTCACCACAATCCAATCGGAAAGCACGGTGGTGCCGCCAGTGACGGCAGAACGGTCGCCGCCAGCCTCGCGAACCACGGGTGCAGACTCGCCGGTGATGGCCGACTCATCAACCGAGGCGGCACCCTCGATGACATCGCCGTCTCCCGGAATCTGCTCGCCGGCGCGCACGACCACCAGATCCCCGCGCGAGAGCTCGGTACCGGGAACGACCGCGAAGCGGTCCTTATCCTCGACGGACTCGATGCGATGGGCCTCGACGTCCTTTTTCGCCGCGCGCAGGGAGTCTGCCTGCGCCTTACCGCGGCCCTCGGCAAGTGCCTCGGCAAAATTTGAAAAGAGGTCGGTCAGCCAGAGAATGACGGCAATGGCGATCACATAGTACGTGGGGACGTCGGCGTCCTGTACCCCAAAAATAGAGGCGATGGCCAGAATGGAGGTCATGGCGGCCGACAACCACACCAGGAACATGACCGGGTTTTGGACCTGGACACGGGGGTCAAGCTTGGCAAATGAATCGCGCACCGCGCGGCTCATCATGTCTTTTTGCATAGCCATAAATCTGCGACTCCTTTACGCAACCATCTGGAAGAATTCGGCAACGGGACCAAGCGCCAACGCCGGGAAGAAACTCAGGGCGCCAATCAGCAGAACGACGAATACCAGCAGGAACACGAACATGGCATTGGTGGTGGAAAGCGTGCCGGCGCTCTCGGCGACCTTGCCCTTCCCGGCCAGCGAGCCCGCGATGGCGAGCGTGCCCACAATCGGCAGGAACCGCGCGAACAGCATCTCGATACCCAGCAGCACGTTGATCCACGGGATGTTGCAGTTCATGCCGGCGAATGAGGAGCCGTTGTTGCCGCCAGCCGAAGTAAGGGTGTACAGGACCTCGGAGAAGCCATGCGCCCCGCCGTTGTTGAGTTGGTCGACAAGACCGGGCACCATGCAGGCGATAGCGGAGCTCACCAGAATGGCGAACGGGGTGGCGAGACACAGAACCACCGCCCAGCGCATCTCGGTCGGCTCGATCTTCTTGCCCAGGAACTCGGGCGTGCGGCCGACCATAAGGCCGGCAATAAACACCGTGAGGATGGCGAAGCCGATCATGCCGTACAGGCCGCAGCCAACGCCGCCGAACACCACCTCGCCCAGCGCTATCTGGAGCATCTGGACAAACCCGTCGAGCGGGGTGTAGGAGTCGTGCATGGAGTTGACCGAGCCGTTGGAAGCAGCCGTCGTGAAAGCGGACCAGGTGGAAGAGGAGGCGATGCCAAGGCGGCTCTCCTTGCCCTCCATGTTGCCGCCCGCCTGGCCATCGGTCATCTCGATGTTGACCGCGCCGCCGTCTGCCAGCTGCGGCGTACCCATATGCTCGTTAACGGCGATGATGCCGGTAAAGACCACGAGCAGGATAAGCATCGCCGCGAAGATGGCCTTGCCCTGCCTGGCATTCTTGACACCGATGCCGAAGGTGAAGCAGCAGGCGACCGGAATCAGCAGCAAGCTGGTCATCTCGATGATGTTGGTGAAGGCATTGGGGTTCTCATACGGATGCGCAGAGTTCGCGCCGAAGAAGCCGCCGCCGTTGGTGCCGGACTGTTTGATGGCAACCTGGCTGGCCGCAGGACCCTGGGGCAAAAACTGCTCGGTGACCACGCGCGCGCCCTCGACAACCTTGCCGTCGACCTTGACCGTGTCGCCCTCGATCTGGGCGCCATCGATGACGCTCCAGCCGCCGTCTGCATTAGGCTGGACAGCGACGGGCTCTACGAGCTCAGCCTTCTGAGCCGGCTGGAAGTTGGAGATGACGCCACCGGCAGCCAGGCAGATGCCGAACACGAGGTTCAGCGGGATGAGCACGTACAGGACGGTGCGGGTGAGGTCGACCCAAAACGAGCCGAGTCCCTGCTGCTTGACCTGACGGAAACCGCGGATGAGCGCGAACATGACCGCAATACCGGTGCCGGCGGACAAGAAGTTTTGCACGGTGAGACCCATGAACTGCACAAAGTAGGACAGGGTGGTCTCACCGGAATAGGATTGCCAGTTGGTGTTGGTTATGAAGGAAGCAGCCGTATTAAACGACAGGTCCCATGACACACCCGGCAGGTGCTGGGGATTGCCTGGCAAGAAAGACTGAAGTGCCTGGAGTGCCACAAGAGCCACGAGGCCGATCCCCGAAAAGACCAGCACGCTTGCCAGATAGCGCCTACACCCCATCTGCTCTGCCGCGTCGATGCGAAGCAGACGATAGACGCCACGCTCCACAGGAGCAATCACAGGCGACAGGAACGTATGCTCACCATCCATGATATGGGCCATGAACCGACCGAGCGGAACGGCCAGGACGACGAGCACGGCAAAGTACAAGATGTACTGAATCGCAGCGTCCATAGTTTACGAATCACTCCTCATCAGAATGTAGATGTAATAGATAAAGAGTCCAATGCAGACGACTCCGATGATGGGAATGAGGATGTCCATTTACCGCCCCTTTCACGCGCGGTCCGATGTCTCGGACGCCTGCTCTCGCAAGCGCCTGGGGACAGTAAACGCTTCTAGGGATTAAAGAGGCGTGAGGGCCGGGGCTCACGTCCTTAAGATGCCGTAAAGATGCAGGTAGAAAGCACTATTGCGGCTGCAGTGCGCCTATACTCGACCTCGCGAGCATACAGTGGCGTCCTCACCGCGTATGCACGCATGGACAACGCTTCAGAAAGGCTACGCTATGCAGCGCGACGCATCGGACACTCGCGTCAATCCAGACCTCATCCTCAAGGCAATTGAGAAAGACGAGGTCGCCGATGACGCTCGAACCAGCCGGGGACACCTCAAGATTTTCTTTGGCTACGCTGCTGGCACAGGCAAAACCTATGCGATGCTTCAAGCCGCCCACGCCGCCAAGCGGCGAGGTGTCGACGTCGTCGCGGGATACATCGAGCCGCACGAACGTCCGGCAACTGCCCATCTTGCACAAGGGCTTGAGAACGTGCCCTGTAAACTCATCGAGCACAACGGCATTGCGCTCAGCGAGTTCGATCTAGATGCGGCTATCGAACGCGCCCCTCAGCTCATCCTTGTCGACGAGCTCGCCCATACGAATGCGCCGGGGTCTCGCCACGACAAACGCTATCGAGACGTCGAGGAACTTCTACATGCGGGCATCGACGTCTATACGACCGTGAACGTTCAGCATATCGAGAGCCTAAACGACATGGTTGCATCCATCACCGGCATTGTCGTGAGCGAACGAATCCCCGACCGTATCTTCGATGATGCCGACCAGGTCGAGCTCGTCGACATAGAGCCCGAAGACCTACTTGAGCGCCTTCGCGCCGGCCTCGTCTACCGTCCCGCACAAGCCGACCGAGCGCAACAGCATTTTTTTACCGTCGAGAACCTCACCGCACTCCGAGAAATCGCGCTGCGCCGCTGCGCCGATCGCACCGGCCACCTCACAGACGCCGCACGCGTGCTGGGAAACCGTGACTACTACACCAGGGAGCGTATCTTAGTCTGTGTCTCCCCGGCGCCGACCAATCCCCGCATCGTCCGCGCCGCCGCACGCATGGCGAAAGCGTTTCGCAGCGAGCTCGTCGCCCTGTTCGTAGAGAGCCCGCGCACGCAAGCCATGAGCGATGATGAGCGCGCCAAGCTTGCAGCCAATATCGCCCTAGCCGAGCAGCTCGGAGCACATATGGAAACCGTCTATGGCGACGACGTCGCGTTTCAGATCTCCGAGTTCGCGCGCCTGTCGGGTATTTCGAAGATCGTCATGGGACGCACGGGCGAGCGCAGCAGCGTCCGTCAGGCCCTCTTCGGCCGCAAATCTCTCGTAGAACAGCTCATAACATTCGCCCCGAACCTCGACATTTACATCATTCCAGACCAGTCGACTCCGCCCTCCCGGCCCAAAGGACGCCGCCGTGCGCTCGCCCTGCAGCCGCCCAGCAGCCGAGACGTGCTTCGCACGCTGGCCCTCTCTCTTGTCGCCACGGCGATCGGCACGGCTTTCCGCCATCTGGGATTTGCCGATTCCAGCATCATATCCCTCTATATCCTCACGGCCCTGCTGACCGCCGTCACCACGACGGGGCGTATCTGCACGATCGTATCGAGCGTGCTCTCTGTAGTGCTTTACAACTTCTGCTTCGTCACGCCTCTGTTTTCGCTCGCCAGCTACGACCGAAGCTATCTGGTCACGTTCGGCATCATGTTCGCTACCGCTATGGTCGCCGGCGAGTTAACTGCGCGCATCGCCGACAACGCCCGCACCTCCGCCGAGAACGCATTCAAAACGCGTGTACTCCTCGAAACGAACCAGCTCTTGCAGCAAGCCCATAGCGCGGAGGAGTGCGCCCGCGTCGCCATGAACCAACTCATCAAACTGCTAAAACTCGACGTGGTCTTCTACACCGCCGAACACGGCACACTCGGCAAGACGCTCTATGAGTCCGCCGGCACCGAAAACCGATCCGCGTCGCTGCTCACCGACTACGAGCGCGCCGTTGCAACCTGGACCTACACCAACAACAAGCGTGCGGGCGCAGGCACGCGGACCCTGCCTGAGGCGCGCTGTCTCTACCTCGCGGTTCGCACCGGCGACAAGGTATTCGGTGTCATCGGCATCGACCTGGAGGGGCGCGAGATCGAAGCCTTCGAGCATTCGATCGTCCTATCTATCGTAGGTGAATGCGCCTTGGCGCTCGAAAGCGACCGGGCGGCGCAAGAGCGCGAAGAGGCTGCGGTCTTGGCGAAAAACGAGCAGCTGCGCGCCAACCTTTTGCGCTCCATCGGCCACGATTTAAGGACACCCCTCACGGCTATATCCGGATCTGCGGCAATCCTTCGGAAGAGCGACGAGAAGCTCAGCCTCGAACAACGCTGCGATCTTGCCGATGCCATCTACGACGACTCCCTCTGGCTTATCGATACCGTGGAGAACCTCCTCGCCATCACACGCGTCGAGGACGGCGCCATTCGCCTCAACTTAACATCCGAGCTCATCGACGAGGTCATCGAGGCCGCCCTCAGCCATGTCGCCCAAGCATCGCATGGACGTGCCGTCACCATCGAGCACACTGACGACATCCTGCTGGTACGCATCGACGTCCATCTCATCATGCAGGTGCTTACGAATCTCATCATGAACGCCTTCAAATACACGCCCGAGGACTCGACTGTCACCATCAGCGCACGTCGCGAGGGTGCGTTCGTCGTGGTGGACGTCGCAGACGATGGGCCGGGTGTGGCAGACTGCGACAAGCCTCATATCTTTGAGCGCTTCTTCACCTCAAGCAATACGCGGCCCGTGGATTCGCGTCGAAGCATCGGCCTTGGGCTGTCGCTCTGCCGCTCCATCGTGGAGGCGCATGGCGGCGTCATCGAGGTTCGCGACAACCACCCCCATGGGGCCGTCTTCCGTTTTACCCTGCCCGCCGAGGAGATCGAGATTCATGAATAATGCTGCTAAGCCACGCGTCCTCCTGGTCGAAGATGACCTGACCGTTCAAAACCTCGTTTCGACCGCGCTTGACCTCCACGGCTATGTCGTGAGCAAGGTTTGCGACGGCCAGGCCGCCATCATGGATGCGGTGTCGCACGGCCCCAGCCTCATCATGCTCGACCTCGGCCTTCCCGACATTGACGGTATCGAGGTCATCACGAAGATCCGAAGCTGGTCGGCAGTCCCCATTATCGTCATTTCGGCGCGCGCCGAAGATTCCGACAAGATTGCAGCACTTGACGCAGGGGCAGACGACTACCTCACCAAGCCCTTTTCTGTGGATGAGTTGCTCGCGCGCGTCCGTGCGAATTTGAGGCGCTCCTCGATGGCGTCGAGCGAGTCGACAGAAGCGAGCACGTTCGACAACGGTCCGCTGCATATCGACTACGCCGCGGGATACGCGACGAAAGACGGACGCGAGCTCTCGCTCACCCCAACCGAGTACAAATTGCTCGTCCTTCTGGCGAAAAACGTCGACAAGGTGCTCACCCACACCTTCATCACCCGCGAGATATGGGGCACGAGCTGGGACAGCGATCTGGCGAGCCTGCGCGTGTTCATGCGCACCCTGCGCAAGAAGATCGAGGCAGACCCCTCTCACCCCAAGATGATTCAGACGCACATGGGTGTCGGGTACCGCATGCAGCGTCTCTAGCCCACCCCACAAAAAGTTGCGGTGGAATACGGAGTAGATAAGGCCTTTGACAGCCAAAACAGTCCGTATTTCACCGCAACTGATGGGTGGGATGGAGTTAGAGGCCTAGGTAGGCGACCATACCTTCGACGGCGAGCTTGGCGCCGGCCACGGCATGGACGACCGTGAGCGGGCCGTTGACCACGTCGCCGGCGGCAAAGACGCCAGGCACGGTGGTCATGCCGTGCTCATCGACCGACAGCAGGCCGCGATGGTCAGTCTCCAGACCACCCGTCGTAAGCACAAGCTTGTCCTTGGGCACCTGTGAGGCCGCGATGACCACTGTGTCGGCGGACGCATGGTCGAGCTCTTCCTCGTAGCCCACCACGCTGTCGTCCTCATCGAAGATAGCCGTCTCAAAGACCGGACCGTTATCGTCGATGGCGCAGATCGCCTTGCCGCGCACAATCTCGGCACCGTCAAGCTCGGTCAACTCGACCTCGTCGTCGATAGCCGAGATATGGCGCGAACGGGCATACACAGTGACCTTGCGGGCACCCGAGCGAAGCGCCGTACGGGCTACATCCATGGCCACGTTGCCGGCGCCAATAACCGCCACGTTCTGCCCAATCGCCACACTCGTGGGATCGACCAGATAATCGATGCCAAACAGCACGTTGCCGCGCGACTCGCCGGGAATACCCAGCTTGCGGGCGCGCCAAGTACCGGTACCCACAAAGACCGCATCGTAGCCGTCGCGCAGCAGGTCGTCGATATGCAGCGCACCGCCGATGGTGGTCGAGGGACGGACGCGCACGCCAAGCGAGCACATCACGTAACGGTACTTTTGCACGAGCGCACGGGGCAGGCGGAACTCGGGGATACCGTACTCCAGCACACCACCGATCTCGGGGCGCTGCTCAAATACCGTGACGGCACAGCCCAGCTGGGCCATCTTAATGGCCACGGTGATACCGGCAGGACCGGAACCGACCACGGCGACCTGTTTACCGCACGACGGCGCGGGCTTCCACTCCTTACGGTCCAAATACGCTGTCGAGATATAGTTCTCGATGCTCGAAAAATGCACGGGTGTGCCCTTGCGGCCCTGGATGCAAGCACCCTCGCACTGGCCCGAATGGTTGCACACCATGGAGCAGACCGCGCTCATGGGATTGTTCTGGAACAGCAGCTCGCCCGCCTCTTCTAGACGACGCTGTTTGAACAGGTCGATGACCTGCGGAATAGGCGTCTGAACCGGGCAGCCCTTAATCTGGCAGAACGCCCTTTTACAACCTAGGCAACGATTCGCCTCTTCGACAATGTGGATAGCCACGCAGCTCCCCTTTTTGATTCAATCCAATGGGGCGACGATAAAGATCCTTCACCGCTGCCCCAGTCAGGCAAACTTAATCGACCGCCACGGCAAAAGCCAATGCTATAACTCGCGATGCGATGCCCCGCAGCGAGCGGACATGCGCTCGAGTGTCGTCAGGCAGCCAGCCGCCGTCGCTGGCACGCTGTTCTCGACCACGCAGGGAATCCCAGGGCGGGCGGCAGCCGCCCAGGCCACCACGGGCTCAAAGTCATAGCAGCCTGTCTCGCCCACGCCGTGGCACACCAGGCGCGAGCCCGTGCCGTCGCACCAACCAGCCTCGTCCTCGTTGTCGACGACTTCAAAATCCTTGGCATGCAGCACGCGGATCTTGCTGCCGCATAAGTAGAGCATACGCGCGGTGATTTCTTGTGCCTCGCCAACGACGCTGGGATGCAGCAGCGACACCGGGTCGTAGATCACGCCGAGCGCCGGGCTCGAAACGCGCTCCAGCACCTCACGGCAGCGATCTGGCGTGTTGACCGTCTCGTTCCAGCCGGGCTCAATCAGTATTTGCCCACCCACGGCCTCGGCGCACTCGCAGACGCGTGCGAGTCCGTCCATAAACGCATCGAGCGCCTCGTCGGTCATACGGTCGTCAGCAACGCGGTTCTGCGCATTGGGACGACCGGTCTCGGTACCAACCGGGCATCCGCCGAGCATCTGGGCAAAGTTGAGGCACGCCTCGTACTCGGCAAAGTTATCCATAAGCTGTTGTCGATCGGGCGTCGCCAGATTCTTATAGCAGCCGAGCACGGCGACCGAAACACCCGCCTCGTCGAGCACCGCACGCAAATGGTCGGCGAGCTCGCGGGTCAAACCGCTTCGATCGATTCCCATCGATGCGTAGAGCACCTTGCTCGGCAGCTGAATGCACGAAAAGCCCAGCTCTCGTGCCATGCGAATGCGTTCCTCGACGGTCCCTTGTGGAAGGTCGTGCAGACGCACACCCGGAGTGATGGCCCCCACGCTATTCACGCCCCTTATGAGCGTTGATGCCCGGAGTGTAGCCGCCAAACGGGTCCTCGATGGAGCAGGCGCCCGAGGGGGCGAGCGGATCGCGCTTACCGGCCAGCTTGTCGTGATGCATGGTCTCGATATAGGCGAGCACCAGCGGCGCCACGCCCTTCGCGTCGTTTTTGACGACGGGCTCGCTCATGTAGTAGCCAAACGTGCCCTCGCGGTGCGCGGTGTTGCCAAGACCCGCCACCAGGCAGATGTTGTCGAGCGCCAGCTGTCCGTCGCGCTCGGACAGGCACGTGTCGCAGATGCCATCAAACGCACGGCGGCCGTACTGGTAGTAGCGCTCGCCCAGCACGCCCAGGCGCACGCCCTTCATGATAGCGTTGGCAAAGATGGCGCTGCCCGACTCCTCCAGGTAGTTGGGGGCGATATTGGGCAGGTTGATGACCTGGTGCCACATGCCAGTCTTCTCGTCCTGATACGGCAGCATAGCGTCGATCAGGTCGTGGAACATCTTGCGAATCTCGTCCTTCTCGGCCGACATCGAAGGCGGCATGAGCTCCCAGGTATCGATGAGCGCCATGGCAAACCAGCCCTCGGCGCGCAGCCAGAAGTTGGCCGAAAGGCCGGTGACCGGATCGCACCAGAACTGCTTGCGGCTCGCGTCGTAGGCGTGGTAGTACAGACCGTTGAGCGGGTTGCGCATCAGATCGTGCACGACCTGAAACATATGGAAGCTATCCGAGCAGGCGCGACGGTTGTGGAAGCTCAGTTCGTACTGCATATAGAACGGCTGCGCCATATACATGCCGTCGAGCCAGATCTGGTTGGGATAGACTGCCTTGTGCCAAAACACGCCCTCTTTGGTGCGCGGCTGGGTCTCGAGCTGGCGGTAAATGGTGTCCATGGCGGCGCGGTATTTGGGCTTGCCCACCAAATCGTAGAGCTTATAGAGGGTCTTGCCCGCGTTGACGTTGTCGAGGTTGTACTCCTCGGGCTTGTAGTGCTTGATGGTGCCGTCTTCCTGGACAAAAAAGTCGATGTAGTCGTCGGCAAAGGTCAGGTAGCGCTGCTCACCCGTGATCTCGTACAGCTCGATGAGCGCCTTGATCATGCAGCCATCGATATAGTTCCAGGTGTTCTCCTTGCCTGCACGGAGCTTTTCGATGTTCCAGGCCGGCGCCTGCGGCGTAGAGGTCTCGATCAACTGCTCGATATAGCGGTCCAGAATCTGATTGCAGCCCATTGCTGTCCCCTCTGACGTTATTGATGGGTGAACGTTAACCTAGTGTAACGCGAACGGGGATTATAGGGTGAACGTTAACCCTATAATCCCCGTAAACGGCAGACTTTTAACGGCAAACGGCGGTAAGCCCCGCGGCGATGCGATGCGCCAGGCGCTCATAGCCGGCAGGGCTGTAATGCAGACCGTCCGGCATGTAGAGCGCGCGGTGCTCCGGCAAAAACGGACTGATGCCGCTTTGCGCATAGAGGTCGATCACCGGCACCGAGTAACGGTCGCAAACCTCCAGCATCGCCTGCACATAGACGTCTTGTGTCAGGCCCAGATGGTTGGCCTCGTTGCTTGCCGGGATATCCTTCTCGTGCTTGCCGCTCGTCTTGCACGGCGTCATAAACACGAGCCTTGCCTGGGGCGAGCGCGCCGTGATGGTTCGAATCAGATAGTCGACCGCACCATAGAACTCATGCACATCGGTGCTGCCCAACTCGCCGAGCGGCACATTGCGGCTAAAATCGTTGACGCCGCCAAAGACAATGTAGATATCCGCCGCATCATCGATGCCGTCTAGGCGCTCGACAAACGAATCGGTGCGGTCGGCCTTGACGGCAATGCGCGAACCCTTGATGCCGTAATTCTCGATAGTTGCGCCACCCAGCAGCACTCCTAGATGCGAAGTCCAGGAGATGTCGTTGCCGCCCGCGCCGCATCCATTGTCGCCCCACGTAGTCGAATCACCAAAGCAGCAGATGGTCGACTCGCTCAAGGTCTTCGTCGGTTTCATATTTATACTCCTTCCCGCCCACACGGCGGCCTTTGGCCTCATCAGTCATTACCGTTTGCCCGCAACAACGCCCACGACCTAGGAACGGGCCCTGGCAGCATGCCCGTCAAGCCATTCGATATCCTCGGCAAGGTACGCAACGCCCAGATGGTGTCCGCCCGGGCAAACCTCGTGCAACAGGTCGTCGGCATGTCCCACGAGGCCATAGGCGTCCCGAACGATGGAGAGCTGCTCATCAACATTCGCAAGTCCGCGGGCGCCGTTGAGATGGTCTTTCTCGCAGCTCTGAACCAAGAGCGGGCGCGGCGCGATAAGCGAGGCGATGTCACCCATATCGAGCAGACGCCAGAGTCCAGGCGTGTAATTGCAACTGCAGTTGCCGTTGAGGTGCAGCAGCGAATCGTCGACACCGTACAGATAGCCCGAGACAAACGCCTTGCGCACGCGTGGGTCGAGCGCCGCCAGGTACAACGTCATGTATCCGCCGCCCGAAAAGCCAAAGCAGCCCAGGTCGTCCATGGCAATGTCGCCGCGTGTCTCCAAGTAATCAATCAAGCGCATGTTGTCCCAGGCATTGAGGCCCGCGACTGTAAGACCCAGCGGCTCCGCCATGCGCGCCTGGTTTAGGCAGGTCCCGCGCAGATAACTGTTCTCGTCGTCGCCCTGGCCTTTCCAGTCGCGACGGCTCCCCCAGCCACGTGAATCAGGGCAGACGGTCACATAGCCCATGCGCGCCAGACGCAGGCCATAGTCGTAGTTAAACTTGCGTACGGCATCGTCGACCGCCGGCACGCCCGTTACGCCCGCAACACTTGCGGCGCCGGCGCCCTGGTGGCCATGCGGACAGATATAGCAGCGCTTGCAGCCATGCGCATCGAACTTGGGCGTCTGCGGCTCCAGTAGGTAGAACGGCATCCAAACGTCGCGCTCCACCTGCAACATCGCATGGGTGCGCACGATACCGCCAGCAATCTGCACCCGGTCGAGCTCGCGCACCTCGATTGGCGCGCGATCCATAATCGATAAGCCCAGCAGGTCAAACAGCCGATCCCTCGTCGCAATTTGCCATGCCTCAAAGTCACCGGGCGTCGCGCCCTTAAACGCGGCGGAACGCCCCTCACGCTTAAGACGGTCGCGAAGCGCCGGTTCGTCTTCGTAATAGATGTCGATATGCACTGTGCGGCCGCTATCGGAAAGACTGGCGGTCTCCACCGCATCACCATCGCCGCCCTCGGGGTCCCAGCCGTCCGCACCGGCAAGCACCTGCTCGCGAGCGTACCGGGCAGCGGCCGTCGCATCGAGCTCGCGCACCCACGGCGCCCAGCCGGCAGCATCACCCGCCGGGCCATGTAGACTTGCGCCAACGTAGCGCGCCCTCTCGTGCGCCGCCGGCTTATTCCAGTCCCACCAACCTTCGCGCTTGATGTGTTGCCCCAGCCAGCAATCGATCAGCACGGTTTGCGCCCATTCGCGCCAAGGACGGCCCAGGTAGACCGAATCCGGTGCCACGTCATCCGGAGCTGTAAACGAACAGCCGTGGAACACGAAGCCGTACGGCTCTCCCTCGGGCGTCGATGCCGCCGTCACGTAACCGTTCACGTCCATATCGCGGTTGAGCGAGCGAATCTCGCACCCCTCAAAGTAGGCACGCGCGCCGCCAAAGATAAAGTCGACATCGCCCTCGATCCGGCAACGTCTAAAATACTGGCGCCCCACCCGGCGCGGCGCATACTGTTTGGGTCCTATAAACCCGCCCGGTTTGGCCTCATGCGGCGGCAGCGGACCCAAAAACAGCGTGTCTTGGTGCCCCTTAATGCAGCAGGCATCGACGACCAAACGGTCGCCATCGGCATACAGGGCAATCGCCTGACCGACCTCGCGTCCATCGCCCGCATCGTTTTCGATCGTGAGGTTTGCAAGCGTCACGTCATCGGCATCGACCAACACCGTATACGTGCGGAAGGTGCCGAGCTTTCCGTCCTGGCCGCTGCCGTCCTCCGAGGGCATCTGCGCCGCAAGGCAGCCAACGATGCGCACGCTGTCGGCCGTCTCTCCCTCAATCGTCACATGTGGGCGACGGATCTCGACCCGCTCGCGATACTCGCCCGGATCGATGCGAATCATCACCGGTTGCTCGGCATCCGGATAGAGCCGATCGACTGCCGCCAAGGCATCGGAAATCGCTGGGTACGCTCCTTCCGCAGCCCTCGAAACGCGCAGCGTATAGATACTTTCGTTCATCGTCCATCACGCTCCCAGGCGGCAAACTGCTCAGGCCAGCCCTGAACCTGTGGCTGAATATGCTCGGCGCAACCCTTAAATGCCGATTGGGCCGTGGCGAGCGATGATCCGTGCTTTCCGTGCGGAAAAATATGTAAGCTAAAGCCAATCCCGTGATCGGCAAGCGCCTGCGCAAGCAAAAGGCTATTTTGGACTGGCACCGATGCATCCTCGGCGGTATGCCATAAGAACGTACGGGGAAAGCCTTCGCCCACCATGTTCTCGATCGACAACTTTTGGGCCAAAACGTCATCGGCACCCGTTAGGTGTTCAAACGACCCACGATGGGCATAGGCCCCCGAGCTTACGACCGGATAGCCCAAGCAAAGTGCGTCAGGCCGAATCGACTCAGGCGATGTCGCGATCGACTCTGCAAGCCAAGGTTTGTCCCAAAGCGCCCCGAGCAAGCCAACCAGGTGTCCACCCGCCGAAAAACCCATGACCGTAATCCGATTAGGATCGACACAGTACTCTGCCGCATGGCTTCGGACGGTATCGACCGCTCGCGCGAGTTCTTGCAATGCCAGCGGATAGACAGCCGGAGCAACCGAGTAGTTCAACACAAACGCTTGGTAGCCCATTGCCAGCAAACGGAGCGCTACCGGCTCGCCTTCGCGCGGCGAAACGTGATCGTAGCCGCCTCCTGGCACGACCACAACTGCAGGCATCGGTTTTAAAGCATAAGCATCTTCGGTCGGGGCAAACGCATAAGACGTAATCGTGGCAGACGAGCCATCGACCCCGACAGGAATCGTTTTATTGAGCATGTATTCCCTTTCACCATGATGCGTAGCGCAGCGCACACGGCCGTATCGCACAAGGGCTGCATTGCCGATTTATCCGACAATGCAGCCCTGGTCATCAACCCGAGTTAGGAACGGATAACCTTGTCGACGTTCTGGAGCTGCAGTTCCTCGCCGTCCTGGCCCTCGATCACCACATTTTGCAGGTCGAGTACCTTGACGTTTTGCGCGATGATGCCCTGACGCACCATGGGCTCAACGCCACAGGCCATGGCCGGAACAAAGGGCTCGGCATCCGGCGCGAAGGTCACGTGGACATCCTGGAACGTCAGACGCGTTACTTTGCTCTCGGGCAGACCCGTGATATAGGCCGCGGCAGCATGGCAGTTGGTGGCCTCGATATCGCAAAACGTCGTGGCACCAAAGCCGGGCGTGCGGTCGTCGACAGGCAGCACCTCGCGAGACTGCACGTAATCGGTCTTGCCGTCCTTGTCACAGAAGTAGAAGGAGTTGACCACGAAGGGCGTGAGCACCTCGTCCATGCGAATGTGCTCAAAGGTAATGCCCTCGTTGACGGCATCCTTGCCGCGCCCGCGGCGGGTCTTGACGCGCAGGCCGCGGTCGGTGCGCTCAAAGAGGCACTTGCTCACGGTAAGGTCCTTGATGCCGCCGGCGGCCTCTGAACCCAGGACCACGGCGCCGTGACCATCGTGCATGTAGCAGTGAGAGATCAGCACGTCGTGCGTAGCGGGACGAAGCTCGGGCTCAATGCCCAGCTTGCCGCTCTTGATGGCGATGCAGTCATCGCCCACCGAGAACTGACAGCCAAGGATGCGGACAAAGCCGCAGCTCTCGGGATCGAAACCGTCGGTGTTGTGGGAGTTCTTGGGACCCTCGATCGACAGGCAAAGCGCGTCGACATGCTCGCACAGGACGGGATGGATATTCCACGCCGGGCTGTTGCGCACGGTAAAGCCGGCAAGGCTCACGTTTTGGCACTCGGACAGGAAGATCATGCGCGGACGGGCGACCTCGCGGCCCTCCTCGGGACGGAAGATGTTCTTAAAGTCCTTGTTCCACCAGTTGTCCTCGGCAAAATCGGTCTGACCGTCAATCGCGCCGCGACCATAGATGCACACGTCGTGCACGCCCAGACCCGTAAAGGTAGAACAGTAGGTCGAGAAGCTCTCCCCCTCCCAGCGGCCCAGGGGCAGCATATCGGTACCGGCATAACCGGCGCCCTCGTTGCCCGTGACCGTTCCCGGAATGTAGGCAAGCGCGGCACGATCGTGGCGGGCCAGCAGCACCGCTCCCTCGGCAAGCTCGATGTTGATATTGCTCTTAAGGAAGAGAGACTTGATGCGATAACTACCGGCGGGGATCAGCACGCGGCCACCCTTGGGGCAGGCCATGATGGCAGCCTGGATGTTGGTGGTGTCATCATGCTCGGCATCGCCCTTGGCGCCACAGTCGCGAACGTTGATGGTAAAGGGCTCAGCCGGCGTGGTGACACCTACGCTCAGCTCACGCTCGCCACAGACAAAACGGACCAGGTTGCGCTTGCCGGGGGTCAGGCCGTCGACATAGGTCTCGACCGTATTCGTGGTACCGGCGGGCTCGTCGTTGACAAAGATCTCCCACGTATCGGCGCAGGTAAAGTAACCGCCGTCGTCAAGCTCGATAACCGCCGTGCGCGCGTTGCGCCAGATAACGTTCGTCTCCATGGGTTTCTCCCTCAAAAAGATGCTCTAAAGGCAAATTGTACGCTGTTGAAAAAGGGCCGTGCCTGCCGGCGGAATTCCGGTGGCACGGCCCTGTGATTTGGACGATATGTCGGCCTTACTCGGCGGGAGTTACGCTACCGTCCTGGAAGCCAACGTTGTTGTGGGCAAAGCAGTCCTCGTACTTAAAGCCGGAGAGCTCCTCGCAAAGCGCCTTGACCTCGGGCTTGACGTCGGCCATCTTGCCACCCTCCTTGACTCGGTGAATCTCGTCGCATAGGACGTCGCACTGCTCCTTGTCGATCTTGATGCCGCGGGCAAGGACGGCCGCAAGCAGGAAGAAGCCGGCGCAGCCGATGATCATGTAGCCGCAGATATACAGAGGCACGGTAGCGGGCTGGGTCACGGCGTCGCTATTGCCGGCGGTCTGAATGAAGCCGGAGGCAGCAAGGACGATAGCCCACACGTTGACGGCGATAGCCTGGGCGATCTGCTGGCAGAGCTGCTGCGCGGAGCTGTAGATGCCCTCGCGACGGCGCAGAGTGATGAGCTCATCGACATCGGGGATGTAGTTGAGCAGAACATCGGGCAGGTACTGGAAGCCGACGTAGAAGAACTTCCAGATGGCGAAGATGATGGGGTAGGCGATCATGGCGATGGCGACCGTGGAGGTGCCGTTGATCTGACCAAAGGCGAAGTAGTTGTAGGCAATGATGCACGCAGCGCAACCGACATTTGCGAGGTACCAAGACTTGTGGAAGCCCTTCTTGGCCATGAGGGCGACCCAGATGGCGGTGCAGACGATAGCGACGACCTTGCCAGGCATCTCCATCACGGACTCGTAGGACTTAGGAATCTGCAGGCAGTAGACGATGAAGAAGGACAGGCAGGCAGACCAGCAGGCAGCAGCGAGCTTCGTGGAGACCTGTGCGTACAGGACCTTGCGGAAGGACTTGTTGCGGAAGGTGGAGATAACGTCGATGAAGAACTTCTTGATACCCTCGCCGACGCTCTCGATCTTCTCCTGAGCCACCTCCTCGGGGGTGTGCTCCCACGTGGACAGGTACACGCACAGCAGCGAGATTGCCATGACCGAAGCGTTGACCGTAGCGATGATGAAGTAGCTGAACGGGTTGGTCTCGCCGAAGGTGCCAAAGCCAAAGCCGACGAGTGCTGCCATCAGGAAGCCGGCGGCGTTACCAAAGAGGTGCTTGTAGCCGGTGAGGTACGTACGCTCCTTGAAGTCGTCGGTCATCTCGATGGTAAGCGGCGACAGGTTGGCGGTGCAGAACGTATACGCGACGTTGTAGATCAGGTACAGCACAAAGTAGTACGGGAAACCGAACGGCGTAGCCACAAAGATGAGCGGCTCGGCGACCATCATCGGGATTGCCAGCAAGATCCAGAAACGGCGGCGGCCAAAGATACGGCCGATCTTGGTAGCGTAGAAGTTATCGGCCACAAAGCCCATAAGCGGGCACAGAATGGCGTTGAGATAGATGGCGAACGAGCTGATCAGCGCAGCCTCGCCTGCGGACAGGCCGCACTCCGTGGACAGGAACAGCACCATGTAGCTGTGCGTAAAGGTCAGGGCACCGGAGTTGAGCATGCCGCCCATACCAAACCCCAAGCGCGTCCAGAATGTGATCTTGCGCTTTTTACCGATCTTGTTAGTCATCGAGCTCCCTCTCTTTTCTCGATTGTCTTGGAACAAGACATTGGAGTCCATACCGACGTCTGTCTGCATGCCGTTCAGGGTGAACGTTTAGCTAGATTATGCGCGATTGCTTATGATAGGTGAACGTTCACTTGTATATTATCCTTGAACGGTCGTTTTTTGCCGTTGAACGGGCCTGAAAATGAAAAAATCCCTGCATTTTTGATTATCAAGTCGATTCAGCACCACGCAACAACTAGGTGAACGTTCATTGTTCTCTGGAGATGAGGGAGGTGCCGGGCACCCTTCCCAAAAAAGCCGTGCACGACAACGCAACGAGAAACGAAAAACGACCCCGCCGAGATTGTCCTCGGCGGGGTCGCTCAGTCTTTGCAGCAGCTTATTCAATCACGCGCTCAACGTGTCATCGCTACAGGCAGACTCCGTCCTTCCAGATGCTGATCTCGTGACAGCCGCGACGCTCGGCGCTGGTAAGCTTGCCGCTCGCCGTGTCCAGCACCAGCTGATACAGATCGCCGGCAGCCTCATCGAGCGTACGCTCGCCCGTAGCCACCACACCGGCGTTAAAGTCCATCCAGTTGGCCTTGTGGTCGCACAGGCGCTGGTTGGTGAACACCTTGAGCGTAGGCGCCGGCGCACCAAACGGCGTGCCGCGGCCGGTCGAGAACAGGATCACGTGGCAGCCGGCAGCCGTCAGGGCCGTGGTGGATACCATGTCGTTGCCCGGACCGCACAACATGTTCAGACCATGCTTGGTAGCCTGACCGGCGTACGGCAGCACGTCGACGATGGGGGCAGATCCGCCCTTTTGCACGCAGCCGCAGCTCTTGTCCTCGAGTGTGGTGATGCCGCCATCCTTGTTGCCGGGGCTCGGGTTCTCGTAGACGACCTCGCCATGGCTAATAAAGTAATCCTTAAAGCCGTTGAGCATGTCGGAGGCGGCGTTAAACACCTGCTCGTCCTCGCAGCGATCGAGCAGAATGCTCTCGGCGCCAAACATCTCGGGGACCTCGGTAAGCACCGACGTGCCGCCGCGGGCGACGACCATATCGCTCACGCGACCAATCGTGGGGTTGGCGGTAATGCCCGAAAGACCGTCAGAGCCGCCACACTTAAGACCAATGACCAGCTCGGAGGCCGGAATGGGCTCACGCTTGGCCTGCTTGGCGAGATCTGCCAGCTCGGACAGTATCTTGTGCCCCTCGATCTGCTCGTCGGCGACATCCTGACAGGTGAGGAAGCGGACGCGCTCGTGATCAAAGTCACCGAGCTCGTCGAGTACCTGCTGATGCGTGCAGTTCTCGCAACCGAGCGACAGGAACAGCACGCCCGCTGCATTGGGGTGACGCGAGAGTGCCACCAGCAGGCGACGCGTCTGGGCGTGATCGGCGCCGGTCTGCGAGCAGCCAAAGGGATGCGGGAAGTAGTAGACGCCCTCGAGCGAGCCCTCGACCAGATCCTGAGCCTGCTCACACATGGCACGCGCGACTTCGTTGACGCAGCCGACCGTGGGGATGATCCACAGCTCGTTGCGCGTCGCGGCACGACCGTCGGCGCGGCGGAACCCCATAAAGGCCTCGGGCTCAACGGGATCCACGACCGGATGCGTGGGATTGTAGGTGTACTCGACCTCGCCCGAAAGGTTGGTCTTGACGTTATGTGTATGAAGCCACTGACCGGGCTGGACATCGCCCGTCACGTGACCGATAGGAAGGCCGTACTTGATGACGTCCTCCCCCGCAGCAATCGAGCGCACGGCCATCTTATGACCCTGCGGAATATCCTCCGCGGCCACGACCTCGCCCACCCCGGGAACCGCGACGGCGGTGCCCTTGGTAAGCGGCGACAGCGCGACGATCACGTTGTCGGCCGGATTGATCTGGATAGTGTTCATTACAAATGGTCCTAACCCTACAGGTTGAGCAGAAGTCGAAGCGCGGGCATGCCGTCCCGCGCCCGCGTCTGCGCCGGAAATTTACGCCTGAGCGTTGGCGAAGGCCTGCTTGGCGCCCTCGGCACGCACGACGGCGAGCGCGCTGACGACAAACTCCTCAAGACCTGCGATCTGCGTAAGGTCCTCACCCCACATCTGCTCGTTGGTGAGCACGTCGTGCACCAGTTGGGCATCGTCGGCGCCGGCATGGGCAGCGTAGAAATCGAGTACGAAGGCATCGTCCTGAGCGGTGTACTCGGTGCCGTCGGAGCGACGCAGGTGCAGGCCGTCGCCCTCGCGGGACACGAGCTCCTGCGTGTAAAAGGAGATGAGCGTAGCGAGGCTCGTCGCCAGGCACTTGGGCAGGTTGCCGGTCTCGGCAACGTAGTCCTTGAGCGTGGGCAGGTCGCGAGCGCGCCACTTAGCCGTGGAGTTGAGGCAGATGGAGAGCAGCGCATGATCAATAAACGGGTTGTCGAAGCGGTTTTCGACGGCGGCGGCAAAGGCCTTGCAGTCCTCGACATCCAAGTCGGCGGCAAGCGTCGGAATGACCTCGTCGTAGAGCATGGTGTTCATGAAGCCGCGAATGGTCTCGTCATGCATGCAGTCGCGCACGATATCAAAGCCGGCAACCCAGGAACCCGGAACGAAGGCGGTGTGGGCACCGTTGAGGATGCGGACCTTGCGCTTTTTGTACGGGGTGACGTCGGGAGTCACAAAGACACCCGGAAGACCAGCCTTCACAAAGGGAAGCTTCTCGGCAAGCGACTCGTCGCCCTGGATGCCCCACATCTGGAAGGGCTCGCGCACGGCCAGGAAGGGATCCTCGTAGCCCAGACGCTCGGCAACCGCCGCGGCCTCTTTAGGATCGCGGATGCGGCCGGGGACGATGGTGTCGACGAGCGTGGTGCAGACGGTGCAGTCGTTAGCCATCCACTGCGCAAACTCGTCCTCCCAGCCCCAGTCGCTCACATACTGGTTCATGATGCGCAGCAACTCCTCGCCGTTGTGATCGATGAGCTCGCAGGCGAGGACGATGACGCCCGGCTTACCGGCAGCCCAGCGGGTGTGGAGCACCTGGGCAAGCTTGGCGGGGAAGCTCACAGGTGGCATGTCGTCGGCCTTGCAGGACGGGTCATAGGCGATACCGGCCTCGGTGGTGTTGGAGACGATGATCTCTAGGTCGTCGGAGACAGCGACCTCCATCATGGCGCGGTAGTCGTCCTCACGATACGGGTTAAGGCAGCGGCTGCAGGCGCTGATCACGCGGGACTCGTCAACCGTGTTGCCGTTCTCCTTGCCGCGCACCAGCACGGTGTACAGGTCGTCCTGGGCATTGATACCGTCGGCAAAGCCAAAGGCACCGCTGATGGGCTGCACCATGACGACCTTGCCGTTCCAGCCGGTGGCCTCGTTGCCCATGTCAAAGAAGCGGTCGACGAAGGCGCGCAGGAAATTGCCCTCGCCAAACTGCAGAACCTTCTCGGGAGCATCCTTGGGCAGCAGATAGCCCTTGTAGCCAATCTTCTCGAGCGCATCGTAGCTGATGTTCTCCATCTATGTGTCTCCTTAGATGTCTGTTAGCGTGCAAGCAAAACGGGGCTCCGCGTGTGGCAACGGCGCCCAGGGTTCGATGTGATTCGATGCGGGCTTAGGCCTCGACGGTGTCCAGGTCAAAGCCAAAATAGCGGACCGCATTGTTGTAGCTGATGTCGCGCACGATACTGCCCAGCAGCTCCATGTCGGCCGGGTACTTGCCCTGCTCGACCCACTCGCCGATCACGCTGCACAGCACGCGACGGAAGTACTCGTGACGCGGGTAGGACAGGAAGGAGCGGGAGTCGGTAAGCATGCCCACAAAGTTGCCCAGGACGCCCTCGTTAGCCAGAGCCGTGAGCTGCTCGCGCATACCGACCTCGTTGTCGTTGAACCACCAGGCGGAACCGTTCTGGATCTTACCGGCGGTCGGAGCCTCCTGGAAGCAGCCCATGACGGTATCGATCATGGTGTTATCGATGGGGTTCAGGCTGTACAGGATGGTCTTGGGCAGGCCGCAGGTCTCCTGGATGGAGTTGAGGAAATCGGCGAGCTGGTCGGACGGCGTGTAGTTGGAGATACAATCGTAGCCGGTATCGGGGCCGAGCTTGGCAAACATGGCGCGGTTGTTGTCGCGCTTGCAGCCAAAGTGCAGCTGCATGGCCCAGCCCAGACGGACATACTCGCCGGCAACGAACTGCATAAAGGCAGTCTTGTACTTGAGGATCTCTTCCTCGGTAAGCGGCTCAGCAGCCAGACCCTTGGCAAAGATGGCCTCGATCTCGTCGGCGGTAGCCGGGGCGTACATAACGTAGTCGAGTGCATGGTCGGATGCGCGACATCCCAGCTCGTGAGCAACGTCGTAGCGCTTGGAGATGGCAGACTTCATGCCCTCGAAGTCGCTGACCTCAACGCCGGCAACCTCGGAGAGGTGCTTGCAGTAGTCGGCAAACTCCTGGCCGCGCTCGATGCGCAGAGCGGCATCGGGGCGCATGGCGGGAACGACCTGAACGTCAAAGCTGTCATCGGCGGCAATCTTCTTGTGCCACTCAAAGCTGTCGGCGGGGTCGTCGGTGGTGCAGATCATGCGGACGTTGGACTGCTTGATCAGGTTGCGGCAGGTGAAGCTGGCCTCGGCGAGCTTGGCGTTGGCAAGGTCCCAGACCTCCTGGGCGGTCTTGCCGTTGAGGACGCCCTCGTAGCCAAAGTAGCGCTTAAGCTCCAGGTGGCTCCACTCAAAGACGGGGTTGCCGACGCAGCGACCCAGGGTCTCGGCCCACTTTTGGAACTTCTCGCGAGCAGGGGCGTCGCCAGTGATAAAACGCTCGTCGACGCCGTTGGCACGCATCAGGCGCCACTTGTAGTGGTCGCCGCCCAGCCAAACCTCGGTGATGTTCTCGAAACGCTTGTCCTCCCAGATCTCCTTGGGGGAAATGTGGCAGTGGTAGTCGACGATGGGCATGCCCTCGGCAAAGTTGTGGAACAGCTCCTCACCGGTCTTGGTGCTCAGCAGGAAATCCTGATCGTCCATAAAGTTTTTCATCAAACAGCCCCTTTGCTGGCAAGGCTGGCGCACGACGCGCTCGTTATCCTTTAGGTGAACGTTCACTATACTAATCCATTGCAACTCAAAAGGTGAACGTTCACCTAACCACCATGGGGTGAACGGTCGATTTTGTCCGTTCAACGGTTGCCGGAGCTGTGACTTGCATGTATTGCGGACCGGTTGGCGTCCCCGAACACCGAACTTGAGCGCTTTTGCTCAGGTGGGTCATATCCCGCCGTGCATTTTTGGGAGTATTCAGCATCGAAGCGCGCCGCGCGCCGTCCTCGGCGCCCCATTTGATGCGCACATTGCGTCCGATCGGCATAAAAAGTGCCGCCGATGGCGAAATACGCCACCGGCGGCACTTAAAACAGTCGTTCTGCGCCTCATTCAGGGCATGCCAATGCTGAATACTCCCAAAAATGCACGTCGCAAGAGGGGGTACCTGCCCAATCGACTAAATTCCCGCAAGTTCGCAGTAGCGGTCGACGTTGCTGCCAAACACCATCTCGACGGCGCCCTTCTGGACGGGCACCGTCGGGGTCCTTCCCCACAGCAGATAATCGCCCAGCGTCTTAGCGCCGCGATACGCCAGGCTCGTCGGGTCCTTATAGACAATATTGGTAAAGATACCGCGGCGCAAGGCCAGAGCACTTTCGGGAAACAGGTCGTTGCCGATCACCATGACCTGACCGGCCTTGCCGGTCGAGACGAGCGCGTCGGCAACCACTTCGGAACCAACGGCAAAAACGCTACAGATAAGTTCGGGGGCGTCCGGCGCACTCAAGCGCTTTTCGAGCTCATGCTCGAGTTGTTTGACTTGCGCATGGGCACCTGCAAGATCCTCAACCTGCCATGGAATATCACGTTCGCGCAGGTAATTGTGGAAGGCGCGGGCGGTTAGATAGTGCGAATCGGTATATGGGTCGCCTGTCAAAAGGAGCACGCGGGCGTCGGCCCCAGAAGCATGGACCAGGTTTGCCGCCTGCTCGGCCATAAGGCTGCCTGCCGTCGAATAATCGGCCAAGCTCGCACCCAAACGATTCAAATGCGGACGGTCGCCGTCGACAAGCTCAATCGTCACGCCCGCCTCGGCGATCTGCCCCAAAAGCTCAGTCGCACGATCGTCGCCCGGCGCATAGGCGAGCAAGCCATCAATCTTCTCGCCCACCTGCAGACGCTCGTCGATTTGCTCGAGTGCATCAGCGTAGCCGCCCACGCCAAATTCAACGCGCTCAACCGTAATGCCCCGGTCGATGACCTCCCGTTCAAAGCGATTGCAGCCTTCCCACAGGTAACGGAAAAAGTACGCTCCCTCGCGCGATGCGCGGGGCAGGCAAAACACCAGATTGATATCCTTGCGGCGCAGGCTTGAGGCACTTGTGTTGCGGTGATAGCCCATGGCCTCGGCCTTAGCGTTCACCTTGGCGCGCACGGATTCGCTCACGCCGGCCTTTCCCGTCAGAGCCTTGTGCACGGTATTGATGGAAACGCCAAGCTCGGAGGCTATGTCCTTCATGGTTACGCGAGCGCTCATGCGGTTACTCCGTTATAGATAAGTTGCCAATTAATAGTCCAGTTAACGATACCCCAAAAATACTCTTCGACTCGCCGTGCTCTCCCTCAAATGCACAAAGCGCCCCGCGAACGGATGCTCGCGGGGCGCTTGGATATCTGGACCTTATTTGATACCGCGGCCCAAGTCTTCGGCGATTTTGTCCACGCCCTTAAGTGCGGCGCACGTCTTTTTGTTGGAGCAATGCCCCGTGCAAACGCCACCCTGAGCGCAGTCGGCGCAGGTGCCCTTGCGGTAGACGCGCACGCATACCGCGACAAACGCAACGCCGATAACAGCCAGTACAACAATATCGATAGGTGCCATAGCAAGCCTCCTCTAGTTAACCATCACTTACTTTACTCCATTCTCCACCTACCGAATAGGGACAGGTTTAATTTGGTCAGTTTTATCTGCGGAAACGCCACATCTTACTTCTGGAGCAAAGCAATCTGTCCCCCCCATTGCATCAAAAAGCCCGAGTGTCACTGAGACACCCGGGCTCGTGGAAAGGGGTTGATCCTTATTCGGACTTAGGCGGAAACTGCAGCGGAAGCAGTGTTGGTCTCGTCCTCGTCCGTCCAAGCATACTTGGGCATAGGACGGAAAATCTGGAAGAGCATCGCGACCAGCAGCACGATAGCCACAACCGTCCAGAAGCCAAACTGCCCAAGGACAAGCAGGTTATAGAACTGGTTGATGAACAGGCCGATCACCCAAGCGAAGGCGCACTCGTAGCCGAGGGCAATCGCGGTCCACTTGCCGGAATTCATCTGGTTGCGGATGGTACCCATAGCGGCAAAGCACGGAGCGCACAGCAGGTTGAACGCGCCGAAGGCAACGCAGGCGCCCATGGTGGGGAACATGCCGGCAAACGCGGTCCACAGGCTCGGGTCGGTCTCGCCCGCGTCGGCGACGGACAGCAGCGAGCCGGCGGTGGCGACAACGTTCTCCTTGGCGACGAGGCCAGAGACAGTCAGCGCGGTTGCCTGCCAGGTGCTAAAGCCGAGCGGGGCGAAGATCCAAGCGACCAGGTTGCCCAGCATGGCGAGCACGGAGTAGTCCATGAACTCCTCGGGGATGCCGTCCATCGCAGGCAGGAAGCCAAAGGAGCCGTTGTAGCTACCAAAGTTGGAGAGGAACCACACCACGACGGTAGAGGCGAAGATGATCGTGCCGGCCTTCTTGATAAAGGCCCAGCAGCGCTCCCACACGTGCAGCGCCCAGGAGCGGATCGCCGGGAAGTGGTAAGCGGGGAGCTCCATGACAAACGGGGTCGGGCGGCCGGCGAAGAGCTTGGTCTTCTTGAGCATGAGGCCCGAGGCGATGACGGCAAAGACGCCCAGGAAGTAGAAGAGCGGGCTGATCCACGCGGCGGTGGTAGAAGAATCGCCGATGATGGAACCCATGAGCAGGGCGATGATCGGCAGCTTAGCGCCACAGGGAATGAACGTGGTGGTCATGACCGTCATGCGGCGGTCCTTCTCGTTCTCGATGGTCTTGGTAGCCATGACGCCGGGGACGCCGCAGCCCGAGGACACGAGCATGGGGATGAAGGACTTACCGGACAGGCCAAAGCGGCGGAACACGCGGTCCATGATGAAGGCGACGCGGGCCATATAGCCGCAGTCCTCCAAGAAGGACAGCATGACGAACAGCAGGAACATCTGCGGGACGAAGCCGAAGATGGCGCCCAGGCCGCCGACGATGCCGTCGCAGACCAGCGAATCGACCAGGCCACCGTCCTCGGTGCCGCCCGCCACAAGGGCGTCGTGCACCACGGTGGTGATACCCGGGACATAGGGGCCGTACTGTGCCGGGTCGACCGAGTCGGCATTGTCACCCGCAGCCTCGACGGCCGCGTCGTAGGCGTCGCGACCCTGGCCGAGCACATACCAACCGTCGGTACCGAAGAGCTGGTCGTTGGTGAAGTCGGTCACCGTGCCGCCCAAGGTAGAAACGGCGATGTAGTACACGCAGAACATGATGACCACAAAGATCGGCAGGCCCAGGATACGGTTGGTAACCACGCGGTCAATCTTCTCGGAGGTGCTCATCTTGGCAGGAGCCTTGGTCATGCACTCGTCGATAATGTGCGCGATGACGCCATAGCGCTCGCCGGTGATGATGGACTCGGCATCGTCGTCGCAATCCTGCTCGCACTGGGCGACCAGCTCCTCCACGCGAGCGGCCTTCTCCTTGGTGAGGTTGATGAGCTTGCAGGCGTCCGCATCGCGCTCGAACAGCTTGACGGCGTAATAGCGGCGCTTGTTGGCGGAAACGCTCGCCGGCAGGTTGTTCTCGATGTGCGTCAGGACATCCTCGATGGAGGAGTCGAACTTGTGCTCCGGCACCTGGCCCTTGGAGGCAGCGGACTTCTTAACCTGCTCGAACAGCTCCGTGATGCCCTTGTTCTTAAGAGCGGAGATCATCATGACCGGGCAGCCGAGCTTCTTGGAGAGCTTGTCCGTGTTGATCTTGTCGCCGTTCTTCTCGACCAAGTCGGCCATGTTGAGGGCGACGACTACGGGCAGGCCGGTCTCGATAACCTGAAGCGCCAGGTACAGGTTGCGCTCGAGGTTGGTGGCATCGACAACCTGGACGACCACATCGGGCTCGCCGCTCATGAGGTAGTCGCGCGAGCACTGCTCCTCGGGGCTGTAGGGGGAAAGCGAGTAGATGCCGGGGAGGTCCGTAATGGTAACGTTCTTGTCGCTTAGGAGCTTGGCCTCCTTTTTCTCAACCGTGACGCCGGGCCAGTTGCCAACGTAGCCGTTGGCGCCGGTGATCAGGTTGAAAAGCGTGGTCTTGCCGCAGTTGGGGTTACCCGCCAGCGCGACATGGATCTGAGAATCCGCCATTCAATCCTTCTTCCTTGTGTGCCTGCGCTGCTTTCTCCGCGCAGGCTGGATAATGTGCTTCAAAGATGCTGCATTAAGTTAGAAAAACCTAACTTTATCTGCAAAAATATGCGCCGCAAGTCCTTACTGAACCTCGACGACGGCCGCCTCCTCCTTGCGGATGGAAAGCTCGTAGCCGCGCACGTTGATCTCGACCGGATCACCGAGCGGTGCAACCTTCACGACCTTGAACGAAGTGCCCTTGATAAGCCCCAGGTCCATAAGGTGGCGGCGAAGCGCACCCTCACCGTGAAGCTTGACGATGGTGGAGCTCTCGCCCACCTTAACGTCACCCAACGTCTTCATCCTCTTGTCCCCCTTTCGGTTTTTATGAAATGCTGCTGACTAACCAACGGTCATGATGTGCATGGCAACCTTGGAATCGATGCCAAAGCGTGCGCCCAGCACCGTAACGATGATATTGGCACCACTCGAGCTCACCACGTGGATTTCGTTGCCCTCGACAAAGCCGAGGTCCTTGAGGTGGTGTTTCATGTCCTCATTGCCCTTTACACGAGACACGCGCACGGTTTCGCCCGCTTTTACCATCGAAAGCGGCATGGCCGGCATCTGCGGTCCGCAAGACATGAGTTGCTCCTAACGTCAGTTCGTCCTCAACATCGACGCGTAAAAAGTTAACCACGTCTATGTTCGCTATAGTAAACTAGCACGTGGTTAACTTTTTGGAAAGGGTCCCCATTCAGATTTCGAAAAAGTTTCCTATACGAAACAAAAAGGCGCGGCAAAGGACCATCCTTTACCGCGCCCTATCATGCTTAGAGCGAGAGATTTCTGATCGATGTGACACAGGAGGCCTCATCCACGCCCGAAACGCGGAACACGATGTCCTCGCCACATTCGCCACAGAGTGCCATGAGCCCTATAACGTCGCGGCCATCGACATGACGATTGCCAATCGAAACCGACACGTCACTACGATGCTTGGCGATAATGTCATAAAGCAGCGCAACCGGGCGGGCATGCAATCCCAACGGATCTTTAATCGTCTTCGTAAATTCGACCATGTCCCCTCCCACGACATCGCACATTCGGCCGGCAAACCCAGCCACGTGGTAGCTATTGTAGCGTTAGATGCTTGTCGAGAGCTCCTCTGAACACCTCGTGGGCAAAAAGTGGCAAATATGAGTACTGCCACCAATTTAGTAGCAGCAAAATCGAGAGCAAATTGCTTACTTTAAGCGATTCGAAGAGGTTGAAAGCCGTCAAACGCCCTTTAAAGGGGGTTAGATAAATTGATTGTGAGCCCATTTTTACTCAGAACAGGCCGAAAAATATGACACCTCTTTTGCAACAGTACTCATATTTGGCATTTTTTGCCCACAGAGTCCAAAATCCATGCCCCAAAACACAAAAGGAGGGGCCTCGTAAGGCCCCTCCTTAGGAAAGGGAATCGATTTATTCCACAGCCGTAGATTAATCCTAGCCGCTACTCCATCATGTCGAGGACGGAGGGGCGAAGCTCGTTCTCAGCAGCCTCGGGATCGGTTTCGCGCAGGCGGTTGATGTAGCGGTTGTACCACATCACGGCAAGGCCCAGGAAGACAACCACGCCGCCGACGTTGTAGACCAGCGTCAGCCACAGCGGCTGATCGAGCGGAATGGTGCCGCAGATAAGCACGAAGCAGAAGACCACAAGCAGGAATGCAGCAATGACCAGGCCAAAGGTGCGCGAACCCATGCGGAAGCCACGGGGAGCAGCGTCGAAGTTCTTGCGCAACATAAAGTAGGCAAGCAGGATCAGCAGCGGCGGGAGCAGAGCGGTGGCAGCCGTCATGTTGGTGACGATCATGAGCAGGTCGTCGAGGTTACCGGAGCCCAGGGCCGGGATGATCAGGATGGGGACGACGATGGCGAACTGCAGCCAGGCAGCGCGGGCGGGAATGCCGTGCTCGTTGAGCTCGACGATCTTGCTACCAAAGACACCCTTGGGGATCTCGGTGAAGAAAACCTTGATGGGAGCAGAGGTCCACATCATGAGGGAGCCCAGCGTGGCGGCGAGAAGGATCAAGCCGATGGCGCGCGTAGACACTTCCATGGGAATGCCAAAGTGGGCAAAGACAGCGCCGAATACGTCGAAGATACCGGTGGAGATGGCAACGCCGCCCTCGGGGATGAACAGGTTACCCAGCAGCGAAGCGCCTGCATACAGAAGGCCGATGGTCAGACCGGCGATAACGACGGTGCGCACGAAGGCCTTGACGCCACCCTTAAGGTCGTTAAGGAACACGCCGACAGACTCAGCGCCGGCAACGCCCTGGATGATCCAGGCAAGCGTACCGAAGAAGCCCCACGCAGTTGCGAAGTTGCTCATGTCGGGAGCCATGTTAGCGGGAGTAGGAGCCGTAGCGAACTCAACGCCGCCAAAGGCAGCAGCCAGGGACAGCAGGATGAACACGGCGGTCAGGCCGAGAGCCGCGGTCGAACCGAAGGAGGAAATGGAGCCGATCCACTTAGCGCCCTTGGTCGAAACCCACGTGGCGATAGCAAAGACAACGATCTCGATAATGGTGATCCACAGCTGCGAAAGCTCGGCGTTGGCACCAAAGAACACGTAGCTCGCGTAGATGATGACGTTGGGCAGGACGGACGCAAAGAAGAACAGGTTAACGAACCAGTAGCTAAATGCCGTCAGGAACGCCCAGCGACCACCCATCGAGGTCTTAACCCATGCGTACACGCCCGACTCGGAGTCCTTGTTAAGGCCGACGAACTCGGCGGTAACCAGGGTATAGGGGACAAAGTACAAAAGCGTGGCGAAGAAGAACGACGGCGCGGCTGCTAAGCCGATGGCCGCGTTGTTGTTGATGATGTTCTTGATACCGAACACGGCGGCGACCGTCATGCCCAGCAGAGCGAACGAACCAATCGTTCCTCGTTTTTCAGAGCTCATAAGCCCTCCCAATCATCTATTAAATGTCATCTAAACCCGTCCGAGCTGCAAGTGCAAACACGGACGGCGCACCTGCTAAGGGGAATGGGGAAAAGGGAGTCAACAAAGCCATCCCCCTTAACGGCGCGAAGCAAACGTCCAGGCGGACGAATACTACTTGTTGGGGAAGGAATAACCTTCGACCGTCACGTGCAGTACCACGACGCGGGGATCCGCGGCATCGGCCACGACACGGTAGGCCTCGTCAATTTCGACGACGGCAACGCCGCCGGCGGGAATCGTCACGGTCTCCCCCGCCCCCTCAAAGCGCTCGCGATCATCGATATCGCTGTAAGCGCGGGTGCAGGTGAGGCCTGCCTTGGGGGCAACCTCGACGGTCAGGTCGCCGTCGAGCGGAGCGAGCACGGCATGGTAGCGACGGTGACCGACCAGGTCGGCGGTTGCGGCCTCGCGGGCATAGACCCACCAGTACACCAGCGAGTCGCCGATGGAGTACGCCACATCGTGCTGCAGTTCAGAAACGCCGTCGAGCGCCTGGCCGGTACGCATCCACTTCTTGACGGACTTCATCTGAGCGTCGAAATCGGCGCGCGAGTTAAAGACATGCATGGCTTATGCCTCCTTAATGGGTGCCAGCGCCTGAGCCAAATCGGCAGACGTCAGCGGTCGCAGGGACACCTCAAAGCTGAAGCTCTCAAAACGGGTGCGATAGGAATCGAGCACCTCGGAACCCCAAGAGTTCGAGCCAAGGCCGAGCAGCTGGTCGTTGATGTTAACCGTAACCGTTTCGCCCGGAACAAGGTCGTAGACGTGCTTGGCATTATCAATAGCCTCGCAGCTATAGGGCCATGCCGAGAACGAGAACGGGTTGGAAGCGGCGTCGGCCGGACGAGTCACCAGCACGCCATCACCGTGGCTAGAGCGCAGGGCAACCCAGCGGGTACCCTCGCGGTTGGCACAGTCCTGAGGCATAACGTAGGGCGTGAACATGTCGTCGACCGTAGTGCGGTAATGACCGACCGGGTTGGCACGCAGCGAGTCCGGATAGTTCTCGCCCGGGCCGTGGCCATACCACTCGACGGCACGATCGCAACCGGGAACCTCAAAGGAGATGCCGATGCGCGGGATAATGTCCGAATAGTCGCCGTAGGGCTCGCCGGAAACCTTGAGGTCGACACGACCGCTCGGAAGCACGGTGTAGACGAGCTCGACGCGCATGCCGAACGCGCGGACGGGAGGAGCGATACGCTGGCTCACGGTCACGACGACCGCATTGCCATCCTGCTTCCAAGAAACCTTGCGGGTAGACGTCTGCATCACATCGATGAAGTTGTCCTTCCACAGTGAGTCATACTCCTGCGCATGGTTATCGACGAGCGGATGCCAAAAACCAACCTGGGGACCAGAGGCCATGACGTCGCGGCCGGATGCCTTCCACTCGCTCACGGTACCGTTGACCTTGCTGAAGGTCAGCTCACCGTTGAGGGAGTGAATGCGGATTTCCTGCTCGGTCTCCTCGACCGTAAGCTCAGGACGAGTGGGAGCCGCGATGGCTGGCGCCGGATGGTTGGCGATGGCAAACTGGCTTGCACCCAGTTGGAACATCGGCTCGCACCAGACGTGAGCGGCCATGGTGTAGGCGTGCACGGTCAGCAGGGTCTCCCCCACTGCGGCCTCGCGAATCACCAGCGGCAGCTGGACGGACTCGCCGGGGGCAACCGCACCGGGCATGAGCGTCTTGCGGCACACAACGTCGCCGTCCACCAGGGTCTCGGCCGACAGGCAGACATCCTCGAGGGTGGTAAACCAACGCTTGTTGGTGACGGTCAGCTCGCCTGCCTCGGCGTCATAAGCCATGCGAACCGGGCAGATGACCTGGCCATACTCAGTGAGGCCCGGACTCGGCTGCTGCCAGGGGAACACCATGCCATCGATGCAGAAGTTGCTGTTGTTGGGGTAATCGCCGTTGTCGCCACCATACATATCGTAGGCAACGCCGTCCTCGGTCACAGCAGCCAAACCGTGGTCGCACCATTCCCAGATAAACTGGCCTTGGATGCAATCCCAGCGATCGAAGACCTCCTGGTACTCGGACAGGCCTCCGGGGCCATTGCCCATGGAGTGACCGTACTCGCAGTTGATGCGCGGCTTGGGGAACGGATGCTCGCCAAAGTCGTTCATCTGCGACACACGGGAGTACATGGTGGAAATGACGTCGACGGTATCGGCGTTGCGGTCCTCCTCGTAATGGACCGGGCGACCATCGAGCTCGTGAGCCTTGGCGTACATCGCGCGGATGTTGCAGCCATAGCCGCTCTCGTTGCCCATCGACCACATAATGATGCAGGCGTGGTTGCGCTCCTGCATCACCAGGCGCTCGATGCGGTCGACGTAGGCCGGCTCCCATGCCGGGTCGTCAGTGACCAGGGCGATATTGCCGATATTCTCGAAGCCGTGGCTCTCCATATCGGTCTCGGCGACCAGCATGATGCCATACTCGTCGCACAGCTCGTAAAAGCGCGGGTCGTTGGCGTAATGGGACGTGCGCACCGCGTTGATGTTGTGCTGCTTCATGAGCTCCAGGTCGCGGCGCATGCGATCGAGGCCCACGGCGCGGCCCTTGTGATCGTCGTGATCGTGGCGGTTGACGCCATGCATCTTAAAGTAAGTGCCGTTGAGGTAGATATGATTGCCCTCGACCGTCACCTCGGCAAGACCCTGGCGATGCGGGACGTACTCGCTGACCTGGTCACCGTCGTAGACCTCAAACGTAAGGTCATAGAGGAAGGGGTCCTCGGGATTCCAGAAGTGGGCATCGGTCACGCTGCACTCGGCATGGCCGTCGACGCACTCGCCCGTAGCCACCACGTTCTCGCCATCGCTGAGCATAAACACGACGCGGGAAGCGCCCTCGGCCACCGTATCGAGCGTAATCAGAGCGGCATCGCCCTCGCGGTGCGTGCGGAACCTAAAGTCGACCAGGTGTGCGGCGGGACGCTGCATAAGGTACACATCGCGGAAGATGCCCGATGCCCACCACATGTCTTGGTCCTCGATATAGCTACCATCGCTGTACTGCAGAACCTTGACCGCAAACAGGTTGTCGCCCTCGACAAGCGCGTCGGTCACGTCGAACTCGGCAGACAGGCGCGAGCCCTTGGTCATGCCGATAAACTTGCCGTTGACGTACAGCTCGCCATAGCTCTCGATGCCGTCAAAGCGAATGATCTCGCGAGCGCCGGCAGGCACGGCGGGAAGATTGACGATGCGCTGGTACACGCCCGTGGGATCGTCAGAGGGAACGAACGGCTGATCCACCGGGAACGGGAAACCCTCGTCGGTGTAGGCAAGGTTGCCATAACCATCCACCTGCCACAGGTGCGGAACCTCCACGTGATCCCACTCGGGCTCGTACGTGGAAAGCTCCTCGTTAGAGACGGCAGCAGGCCCCTCAAAGAGGCGGAACTGCCACGAGCCGGACAGCTGGACAAACCCGCGCGACAGCTCGCGGCTGTACGTAGCGGCGAGATCGGCGGTCTCGTAACCCATGAAGTACGCATGGGGTGCCAGGCGGTTCCTGTGGGTGAGCGCTTGGTTTTCCCAATCGTTAATGGCGTCCATGGTGATGCTCCTTCGTCATCGTAGTGATTCTTGTGCAACCGGTTGTCCTTATCTTACGGTCGATGCAAAAAACTGTGCAACCGGTTGTCCGCTGAACGGTCGATTTGGTCGGGTTAACGGTGCAACCGGTTGTACAACCGGGACACTTATGTCACCCTGAGTATCGACACTCAGCGCAAGACATCGTTCTTAAGCTCGTAGGCAACCACCACGCCCGCTGATATCTCACCCACACGAGACGTATTCGATTGTGGCTTGGTTGCAAAACGACACCGGTCACCGGATACCATGAACGCTGTTCAGGCGCACTATAGTAAGCTGTATCCGCACCAACCCGTATCAGCGACAACATCGACCGCATTCTCCAGGAGACGCCATGACCCAACCAGTTCGCACCGCACCTACGCTTGCCGAGGTTGCCGCAGCTGCCGGCGTGTCGCGCTCCACGGCATCGCGCGCTCTCAACGATTCGCCCCGCATTAGCGAGGAAACCAAAAAGCGCGTCCGCGCGGCGGCCAAGGAAGTCAATTTTGTCCCCAACGCTCGTGGCCGAGCGCTCGCTGTCGGGCGCACGGAAATCATCGCCGTGCTCGTGACCGAGCCCCTAAGTGAACTCTTCAGCGACCCCACCTATAGCGAGTTTTTGAGCGGCATTACCGAGGAACTGTCGGAGTCGTCCTATCTGCCCGTTATCTTGCAGGCGTCTTCTACGCATGAGCGCAACCGCGCACGCGAGCACTTTGAGCGCCGCTCGTTCGACGCCGTGATCGACGTCTCCCCCTACAAGGGCAGCGAGCTGCTCGAGGTACTGTGCGAGCTGGGCGTACCCACCGTGTTGTGCGGCCAGCTCGAGGGCCACCCCTATCGCGATGTGTTCTCGACAGTCTACTCTGACGACGAAGAGGGCGGACGCTTTGCGGCACTCGCCATAAAGGATCGCGGGCGCAAAGATATCGTCGCCGTGTTGGGACCGCAAGACAACCCCGCTGTTACCGACCGCCTGCGCGGCTACCGCGCCGTCTTGGGCGAAAACCTCCCAGACGCAAACGTTATCTATACCGGCTGGAACAGCGGAGACGGCTATCAGGCCATGCACCAGATTCTCGCGCGCGAGATCGCTTTCGATGGCGTGCTCTGCGGATCGGACCGTATCGCGGCTGGCGTCATCACCGCACTCAACGAGGCGGGCCTATCCGTTCCTGCGGACGTTTCTGTCGTCGGCTTCGACGATCACGAGATTGCGACGCGCTGCGTCCCCGCGCTCACGACCGTCCGCCAGCCCCTGCGCGAAGAAGGCCACATGGCCGCCAACATTGCGCTCGACATGATCAAGGGTGCCGAGCCTACCACCTCCGTGATGCACATGCAGCTGATCCAGAGAGACTCGCTATAAGAAACTGGGGCAGGCTTTCTGCCAGACAGTTGTTGCGGAAAGCCTGCCCCGTTTTGAGCGCTCATTCTGGGGCACAGTTTCCGTTAGACAGCTCAACCGGAAAGTGCGACCCGTTATTTGGCTGGATTCTGGGACGCAGTTTCCCAAAGGGGCCTGTTTGGGAAACTGCGACCCGTTTTGGACGCAAATTCCGGGTCGTAGTTTCCGCGACGCCCGGTCATCCCATGCCCTCACGACCTCGGCGCATAAAAAACGAGGGAAGGCACGCGTCCTTCCCTCGTTACAGGCAATATGTAGCCGCTTCCCTACATCAGACGCAGGCTGACGTCCTTGAGCTGGGCGCCACTAACGGCACTCGGGGCGCCCGACATGAGGTCGGAGCCGCTGGCCGTCTTGGGGAACGCCATGACGTCGCGGATGGAGTCGGAGCCGGTGAGCAGCATGCACACGCGGTCCAGGCCCAGAGCGAAACCGCCCATCGGGGGCGCACCAAACTTGAGCGCCTCCATGAGGAAGCCAAACTGCGACTCGGCGCGCTCCTCGGTAAAGCCCAGGAGCTTGAGCATGGACATCTGCATCTCGGCGTTGTGGATACGCATACCACCGCCGCCGGCCTCAAAGCCGTCCATGACAAAGTCGTAGGTGCAAGAACCGGCCGCCAAAGGATCGGCCTCAATCTTGGCGATGTCGGTCTCGGTCGGCAGGGTAAAGGGCTGATGCTCGGCAGCGTAAGCCTTGCGGTCCTCATCCCAGTGGAACAGCGGGAAGTTGACGACCCACAGGAAGTCGTGGCCCTCGCGCTTGATCTCGAGCGCGTTGGCCATGTGGGAGCGCATGCCGCCCAGGATCTCGTCAGAGAGCAGGCGCGGGCCGGCGGCGAACATCACAAGGTCGCCGGGCTCGACGTCCATGCGCTCGCGCAGAGCCGCCATCTCCTCGTCCGAGAAGAACTTGACGATGGGGCTGTTGATGGAGCCGTCCTCGCGGAAGGCGATCCAAGCCAGGCCCTTGGCGCCAAACGTGGAGGCCACGCCGGCGAGCTTATCGATCTTGGCACGTGCCCAGGCACCGGCGCCCTTGGCGTTGATGGCCTTGACGACAGAGCCCTCCTCGTTTGCGGCGGTCGCAAAGACCTTGAACTTGGAGTTGGCGAAGATGTCGGTCAGGTCGACCAGATGCATGCCATAGCGGGTATCGGGCTTGTCGGAGCCATAGGTGTCCATGGCCTCCCAGTAGTCCATGCGACGCAACGGCGTGGGCATCTCGACGCCCATGCGGCCGAAGGCATCGGCCAAGACCTCTTCGAGCGCGCTCATAACGTCGTTCTGGTCCACGAAGGACATCTCGATATCGACCTGGGTGAACTCGGGCTGACGGTCGGCACGCAGGTCCTCGTCGCGGAAGCACTTGGCAACCTGGTAGTAGCGCTCGACGCCACCGACCATGAGCAGCTGCTTCAGAAGCTGCGGGGACTGCGGCAGGGCGTAGAAGTTGCCCGGCTGGATGCGGCTGGGGACGATGAAGTCGCGGGCGCCCTCGGGCGTGGACTTGAACAGGGAGGGCGTCTCGACCTCCATGAACTCACGGTTGTGCAGCGCCTCGCGAATGGCAAAGGTGAAGTCGGAGCGCAGCTTGAGGTTGGCCATCATCTCGGGACGGCGAAGGTCCAGATAGCGATAGCGCAGGCGGGTGTCCTCGCTGGTCTCGATGCCGTCCTCGATCTGGAACGGCGGGGTGACGGACGTGTTGAGCACCTCGGCGTGGTCGGTCAGGACCTCGATCTCGCCGGTCGCGAGCTTAGTGTTGGTGGTCTCCTCGCCACGGGCGCGCACGACGCCGTGGATCTTGATGGGCCACTCAGGACGCATGGTCTCGGCGATCTTAAAGGCATCGCCGTCGGAGTGCTCGGGGTCGAAAGTGAGCTGCGTGATGCCCTCGCGGTCGCGAAGGTCGCAGAAAATAAGGCCGCCGTGGTCGCGACGACGGCTCACCCAACCGGTGAGGGTGACCTCTTCGCCCACGTTCTCGAAGCGAAGCTCGCCGCAGGTACGGGTGTGCATGGAATGCTCATCGATGGGACGGGTCTGGCTCATACCAGTGATCCTCCTTTATGGATCTGTGCCGCCCCGTGTCGTTCCGGGCGGCGTCGTACAGATTTGCCCAGCCTGCGTAAACCGCGCAGCCGGACATGGCGTTCTATCTTATCGCACCCACGTCGATGTACCGCGAAAAAGTAACTCTTGCCCAAAGACTTGACGGAGACGAAACAATTGACGCACCGTGGCCGTCGCCAAGGCGCGCGGCGTGCGACAATGTGCCCCAATACAACTGCACTCGGAAAGGCCCGCCATGACTGCACGCCTCATCGTTATGGATATCGACTCCACGCTCATCAACCAGGAGGTCATCGACCTGTTGGGCGAGGAAGCCGGCGTAGGCGAGCAAGTTGCACAGATCACCGAACGCGCCATGCGCGGCGAGCTCGACTTTAAGCAGGCGCTCGAGGAGCGCGTGGGGCTGCTTGCCGGCTTGGACGAGAGCGTGTTCGAGCGCACCTTTGCGCGCGTGACGTTTACCCCCGGCGCGCTGGAGCTTGTGCGCTCGGCGCACAGCAAGGGCTGGAAGGTCGGCGTGGTAAGCGGCGGCTTTCACGAGGTCGCCGATAGGATCGTGGCCGCCGCGGGCATCGACTTTTGCCTGGCTAACCGCCTGGAGGTCGTGGACGGCAAGCTCACCGGTAAGTTGGCGGCAGACATTGTAACCAAGGAGTCCAAGCTCATCCAGCTGCTGGATTGGGCGGTTGAGTGTGGCGTCGATATGGCACACACCGTGGCAATCGGCGACGGCGCCAACGACATCCCCATGATTCAGGCCGCGGGCACGGGCATCGCGTTTTGCGCCAAGCCCAAGACGCGCGAGGCAGCCCCGTTTACCATCGACGAACGCAACCTGATGCTCGCCATGGACATCATCCTGCGTGACTAGTCGATCCGTCTAACAATTGAATCAGTCTGTCCTATAGTTTCCGAACAATTTTGTCTTAGTGTTCGGAAACATACCCTTTGAGTGCTAGACTTTGCGCCGTCGAAGGGAACATATATGGATAAGCAAGATCTTGAGCAATTGCTGAGCGATGTTGCCGGCGGAGCAGTCGCCCCGGCAGTCGCCCTCACGCGCATCCAGACGGCTCCGACCGCCGATTTAGGCTTTGCGCAGCTCGATCTTTCGCGCGGAGTGCGCCAGGGAGCCGGCGAGGTTGTCTACGGTGCCGGTAAAACCGCCGAGCAAATTGCCGCCATTATCAAAGCATTACTTGATGCCGGCCAGGAGCGCATCCTGGTCACACGCTTGGATGCCGAAAAAGCCGCGCGCACCGCTGAGCTTCTCGGCAACGACATCGACCTGGGATATATCCCGGACGCCCAGCTCGCCTTGGTGGGTGGCAAGCCCTCCCCCACCGGCAACGGACGCATCGTCGTCGCCTGCGCCGGCACGAGCGACCTGCCCGTCGCCGAAGAGGCGGCACTGACGGCCGAGTTCTACGGCAACGAGGTCGACCGCCTCTACGACGTAGGTGTCGCCGGCCTGCACCGCCTGCTCGCACATGCCGAGGAACTTGCCCAGGCACAGGTGGTCATCGCCATCGCCGGCATGGAGGGCGCTCTGGCGAGCGTCGTCGGCGGTCTGGTGAGCTGTCCGGTCATCGCCGTTCCCACCAGCGTGGGCTACGGCGCGAACTTTGGTGGCGTAGCCGCGCTGCTCGCCATGCTCAACTCCTGCGCCAGCGGCGTTTCGGTCGTCAATATCGACAACGGCTTTGGTGCCGCCTACCAAGCAAGTCTTATCAATCATCTGAGCGCCGGCGCGTCCTGCGCCCGCTAAGGAGCATTTCATGTCCAACCATCAGCACACGCTTATCATCGACGGCACCTCGGGCATCAGCGGCGACATGACCGTCGCGGCCCTGCTCGACCTGGGCGCCAGCGAGGAACAACTGCGCGAGCAGCTCGCCACGCTTCCGGTCGGCGGCTTTGAGATTGCCGTTACGCGCGCAAACAAGCATGGCATCGACGCCTGCGACTTTGACGTTCAGCTGGCAGAGGAGCTCGAGAACCACGATCACGATATGGCCTGGCTCTACGGCAACGAAGCAGCCGTCGAGCACACGCACGAGCATGGGCACCACCATCATGACCATGGCGAGCACGAACACGAGCACTGCCACGAGCATGACCATGAGGCCCACGGCCATGGTCACGAGGGTCACCATAACGCCCACCGCCATCACCACCGCTCTTTGGCCGATGTCACGACGATCATTGATGGCTCGCAGCTAAGCGATGGCGCCAAGCGTCGCGCCCTCGCCATTTTTTCCGTACTCGCCGCCGCCGAGGCCAAGGCTCACGGCAAAACGCCCGAGACCGTCATGTTCCACGAGGTAGGCGCCGTCGATTCCATCGTCGACGTCTGCTCTGTCGCCATCTGCCTCGATGACCTGGGCATTGAGGACATCGTTGTCGAGTCGCTCTCCGAGGGCCACGGAACCATCCGCTGTGCCCACGGTCTCATGCCCATTCCCGTCCCCGCTGTCGTCAACCTATGCCAGGCGGGCAATATCGCCCTCACGCCCGCACCGGTCGCCGGCGAGCTCGTGACGCCCACGGGCGCCGCCATCGTTACCGCGCTGCGTACATCCGAGCACCTGCCGGCCCGCTACCGCATCGAGGCCGTCGGCTACGGCGCCGGCAAGCGCCCCTACGAGGGTTGCTCCGGCACGCTCCGTTGTCTGCTCGTTCACGTGGATGCATAGCCATGGATGCCCGCAAAGAAAAAAGCCGCGCTGCTATCGTTGCGGCGTTCTCCGAGCTGCTACGCGAAGAGGACTACGGCAAAATTACCGTCGGCGACATCATCGCGCGCGCTCACGTAGGCCGCGCGACATTCTACGGCCTCTTTAAGAGCAAAGACGACCTACTGTCCGAGCTCGTGAGCGACATCTGCACCCACGCCCTCGACGATGACGGTACGCCCCTCGATGACCCACTCGTTCAGGTCGAGCATATCCTCAACAACCTCTGGGAGCGCCGTCAGGGCGTACGCGCCCTCGTAGCCGGCGCCGGCTCACGCGTCTTCGCCGACTGTCTCCGCAAGACCATCATGTCGCGCGCGGCCGAGACCGTCCCCGCCGACCCCACAGGCCCCGCCGGCAGCATGGACCGCAGCTTCTTACTACACCACATAGCCTCAAGCTTCGTAGCCACCGTCCAATGGTGGGCCTGGCACAACTTCCAAGCAGACAAAGCCGACGTAGCCAAAGACTACCTATCAGCCATAAAGCCTCTCTTCAGCTAAGTAAGAAGCTCATCCCAAAGCATCGCCCCAACCCAGGGCGCCACGCATCCCAAAGTGCCACTCGCGCTTCAATGCCCCCAACAGCAACAAGCCCCTCCCATCCAAATTCAGATATATATGTTGGGTTGCTTGTACGAACGCAACAAAGACCCCGCAGCTGACCGCATGGGGTAACTTCCCAGCGCATTCCGCAGGACGCAAAAGGCTCGCCGCACGAAGTGCGCAGCGAGCCTTTTTGCATGTCCGAGGACGCGCTGGGAAGTTACCCCATGCGGTCAGCGGACAACTATGTAGCCTCAGACTAGAACATGCCCAAGAAACCGTGCACAAACAGTGCGGCCAGAGCGGCACCGACAAACGGAGCGATGCCAGGAACAAGCAGACCATACTTCCAGTTGTTGTCAGCCTTGTTCTTGATCGGCAGCACCTGATAGGCCATGCGAGGACCAAGGTCACGAGCCTGGTTCATGGCGAAGCCGGTGATGCCGCCCATGCCCATGCCAACAGCCCAAACGATCAGACCGACGCAGATAGCAAGCATCAGAACGTTCTCGCCGGCGCGGTTAGCGGCAGCAAGGATGGCGCTGATGAACACGAAGGTGCAGATGGCCTCGCAGAAGAAGTTACGGGCATAGTTCGTACCCTCGGTGGTGGGGTTGGTCGAGAAGATGTTGCGCTGGGCAATGGGGTCGACGACGCCCTCGGAAGCCTTGAACTCATCGGCATACATAAGCCAAGCGATTACGGCGCCCACAAAGCCGCCGAGCATATCGGCAATCATGAAGGGGATGCAGCTGCTCCACGGCACCAAGCCGACGATGCACTGGGCAAGCACCATGGCGGGGTTCATGCACACGGCGCCGCCAAAGACAAACAGGCAGACCGAGATGCCAAAAGACCAGGTGGTGATGGCAAACATGTGGCCGGAGCCCTGATACTTGGTGCCCTTGAGCACGGTATCGCAGTGCACACCCACGCCAAAGATGATCATGAGGGCCGTTGCGCCGAATTCGCAGAGGAGTTTGGTAAGCATAAAACCTTATCTTTCTTGTCGGTTATAAACGATTCGTTTAGGCCGCGTACTAGTGCTGAGCGACGACAACGCCCAGGCCATCGGGAATGACGGCCACCTTGGCATCGGCACCCTTCATCTCAAAGGCGAGCTTGAGCGCCTCATCGAGAGTGTTGACCGGCGTCATGTGCATATCCTTGATCATCTGGTGATCGCACAGGTCGGTAACCATGATCACAGGGTGATGCGCCAGGATGCGGGCAAAGATCTGGCTCGTCCACTGGTCGGGCAGGGTCTCGTCCTTAGGACGGTCGATGCAGGCGCGCTCAAACTCTGCCGGATCATTGTCGGCGATGTTGTGATAGAAGCCCTCGCCACCGTGACCGTCGGCACAGCCGGCGACGTCGATGATTACACCGCCCTCGGGAAGCGTAGCCTCGGCAGAGCACATGCCCTTCACGGCCTGGTAGATGTTCTGGTCGAGCGGGTAGCCGCCGTTGGTGGTGATGGCAATCTCACACTCAACGGGCTCAACGCCGGCAAGGCTCTTCACGAACTCACAGCCGGCCTCGTGCGCCTTGTGAATGTCGCCGGCAAAGGAGCCGATGACCTCGTGCTTGCCGTTGAGCACCACGTTAAGCACAAAGGCAAGGTGAGCCATCTCGGCGGCAGCAAACATGTCCTCGCTCACGTGGTTGTGGCACAGGTTGCCGGCACGCGAATGGGAATCGTTCACAAACTGACCGTTGTGGTTGTACATGATGGTCTTGTAGCTGGCGATGCCAGGCAGGACGGACTTGCGGCTACCAGAGAAACCGGCAAAGAAGTGCGGCTCAATAAAGCCCTCGGCAAGCAGCAGATCGCAATCGGCGGCAATCTTGTTGATGATGCATTCGCCGCCAGAAGGCAGGGTGCCGATCTTTTTCATCATGCTGTCGTCAGTCGCGACGTGCATAACGATTTCCTCGTTGGCAACGATCTCCTCGCCATACTTGTTGACGAGCTCCTCGTGCGTCGACGGACGATGCATACCCGTAGCAACCAGAATGCGAACGCGCGCCTCAGGCGCAGCGGAGTGGATGTGATGCAGCAGAATAGGCATCGTCACACGCGAGGGAACGGGACGCGTATGATCGGAGCTAATGATGACGATATCCTTCTTGCCAGCACAAAGCTCCTCGAGCGACGGCGAGCCATAAGGGTTGGCAAGCGACTCCTCTACCAGCTCTTCCTGCGATTTCGTGGTCTTAAACTCGTTTTGATGACCTTCCATCACACCTGCGAAGTTCTTATCCTCGAGCTCCAGATGCAACGTCTTGTGGTCAAACGGCAGTTCACATTCAAACAATGACGAGCGCCCTCTTCCTTTTCAACTGACACACTAGATAAACCGTTGGAAGGATACGCCGCTCACCGAAAAACACCACCGTCCACCGACTCATTAACACAACGTTCATATTTGACCCACAACAAAACGGCCGCGACCCCAAACGGGACCGCAGCCGTCACAGCTGTAAGGCGCAAAGCGCGCCTTATTCCCTTCAGCTTTAATCCCAGAAGACCGAGGACGAAGGGGCCCGATGGGTTTCCCTCTGAATGCATTCCGCAGCACGAAGCCCCCCTATCCACAGCTCCGAAGGAGCAGGATAAGGGGGCTTCAAGTGCGAGGACGCATTCAGAGGGAAACCCATCGGGTCCCGGTGAGAGCCACAGGGCTATCGATTACCCCGTGTTCTGCAATCCTGCCGAGACGCCGGTCACAGTCGAAAGAATCAGGCTCATGTACTCGGCCTTCTTCTCCTCGGCCATCTCGTCCTGATTCATGCGCACCTCGCGAAGGGCGCGGACCTGGGCGATGGACAGAGCGTCGACGTAGGGGTTACGCACGCGAACGGCGCAGCCGAGCACGCGACGACGCTGCAGCGGCCACTCATCACCGACGATGGCAAGGACCCACTTACGGGTGAGCTGCATCTCGGTAAAGACCTTCTTGGACAGATCATCGCGGTCGCCCAGATGCAGATACATCTTGGCGATGCGCTGATCGGTCTTAGCAATCGACATCTCGATGTTGTCGATAAAGGTGCGGAAGAACGGCCACTCCTGGTAGGCAGCCTTGAGCTGGTCAAGATCGCCAAGCTGCTCGCAGGCGGTGCCCAGACCGTACCAAGCGGCCAGGTTAATGCGCGCCTGGCTCCAGCTGAAGATCCACGGGATGGTACGCAGGTCATCGAGCGACTTGGCGCCCAGACCGCGCTTGGCGGGACGCGAGCCGATCGGCAGGCGAACGACCTCTGTACGCGGGGTCATGGGCCCAAGGGTTC
>UQXC01000009.1 GCA_900544995.1 uncultured Collinsella sp.
ACTAACTGCACGCGCCGCTGGTTGTGGCCGCCCGGGGGCGGCCCTGCCGTTCTTTAGCGGCTCGGATGCCTCTCAGCAAAAGGGGAGTGGCACCGATACGCTTAAGCAGTTCGCGACCAACCTTACGCAAAAGGCCCGCGACGGCGAGCTCGACCCCGTGATCGGTCGCGAAAAGGAAGTCCAGCGTATGATGGAAATTCTTTCGCGCCGCACCAAGAACAACCCGCTCATTCTGGGCGACCCCGGCGTGGGCAAGACGGCCATCGTCGAGGGCCTGGCTCAGCAGATTGCAGCCGGCAACGTGCCCGAGAACCTCATGAACCAGAATATCTGGACGCTCGACCTGCCGGGCCTCGTGGCGGGTGCCAAGTATCGCGGCGAGTTTGAGGAGCGCCTCAAGAACGTGATCCAGGAGGCCACCGAAGCCGACGACGTCATCCTGTTTATCGACGAGATGCACACCATCATCGGTGCCGGTTCTGCCGAGGGCTCCATCGACGCGAGCTCCATGCTCAAACCCGTGCTCGCGCGCGGTGCCTTTCAGATTATCGGTGCCACCACGGCCGAGGAATTCCGCAAGTACCTCACCAAGGACCCGGCCTTTGAGCGTCGTTTCCAGACCATCGATGTCGAGGAGCCGAGCGTCGAGGACACGGTCAAGATCCTGACCGCGCTCAAGCCGCGCTACGAGGAGCACCACCATGTGCGCTACACGCAGGGCGCTATCGAGGCTGCCGCGAACCTTTCCAACCGCTACATCCAGGATCGCTTCCTGCCCGATAAGGCCATCGACCTCATCGACGAGGCCGGTGCCCGCGCTCGCATCGCCGCGAATCGCGCGCCCGAGCCGGTGCGTGAGGCCGAGCATCGCGTGGAGGAGCTTAAGGCCGCCGCGCAGGAGGCCACCGAGAGCGACGACATGAACAAGGCCGCCGAGATCACCGAGCAGCAGAAGGCCGCCGAGATTGAACTCGCCGAGGCCAAGGCCGCCTGGACCGCCGAGCTCGACGCCAGCCCGCTCACCATCGATGTGAGTCAGATCGCCGATATCGTGTCCGTGACTTCGGGCGTGCCGGTGTCCTCGCTTACCGAGAGCGAGAGCCGTCGCCTGCTGCAAGCCGAAAGCGTGCTCAAGACGCGCATCATCGGTCAGGATGAGGCTGTCGAGGCAGTTGCCAAGGCCGTGCGCCGCAGCCGTTCGCCGCTCAAGGACCCGCGTCGCCCCGGCGGCAGCTTTATCTTCCTGGGTCCCACCGGCACGGGCAAGACCGAGCTCGCCAAGACGCTCGCCGAGTACCTCTTTGGCAGCAAGGATGCACTCATCAGCTTCGACATGTCCGAGTTCGGTAGCGAGTTCGAGGTCTCCAAGCTCATCGGTAGCCCTCCGGGTTACGTCGGTCACGACGAGGGCGGCCAGCTCACCAAGGCCGTTCGTCGCCACCCGTACTCGGTCGTGCTGTTCGACGAGATCGAGAAGGCGCACCCCGACATCTTCAACATCCTGCTGCAGGTGCTGGAGGAGGGCCGCCTGACCGATAGCCAGGGCAAGACGGTCGACTTCCGCAACACCGTGATCATCATGACGTCCAACGTGGGCGCCCGCGAGATTGCGCAGGATGCGAGCGTTGGCTTTGGCACCACCGGCGAGCAGGGTCTCACGTCGAGTGAGATCAAGGGCCGTGCGATGGGTGAGCTCAAGCGCCTGTTCCGCCCCGAGCTGCTCAACCGCATCGACGACATCGTGGTGTTCCAGAAGCTCTCGGGCGAGAATCTCACCAAGATCGCTCACCTGCTGGTGGACGACCTGCGTCAGCGTTTGATTGCCAACGGCATGAACATCAAGCTCACCGATGCGGCCTATGACAAGATCGTGGCCGAGGGCACCGACCTCACCAACGGTGCGCGTCCGCTGCGCCGTGCTATTCAAAAGCTCATCGAGGACCCGCTGTCCGAGGAGCTTCTGGCCGGCGAGTGGGGCGAGGGCGATACCGTCCTGTGCGACGTGGCCGATGGCAAGTTTGTCTTTAGCCACGGCACGGGCGAGATCCCGGCACCGCGTCCGGCGGGCACGCTCGGTGGCGATACCGCCCCGGCGGCGCCGCACACCGGCAACGCCGCGCCTGTGAGCGGCGGCGTGACCTCGGGCCCCGGCGGCATGATGCAAGCCGGTTCCGGCGCGCTGTAGGGATTGAGCATAACCTTGCAAGATGGGGGCGTTTCCGATGAGGAAGCGCCCCCATTTCCATTGAAATGCGCTCATATCTTTCGTGCTATACTAAATTCAAAGATACGTATAGCAAAGGAGCTGATATGCCTACGTCAATACTCGATACGCGGCCAGTTCAGATGAACGTGCGCATAGATCGCCAGCTCAAAGAAGCGGGAGATACCGTGCTTGCCCATATCGGCATGACGCCGTCGCAGGCTGTTCGGGCGCTTTGGGAATATCTGGTCATCAACGAACGCATGCCTTCAAAGGAGGGGAGCGCAGAGATTCTCTCCGACGAGGCGAACCAGCGATTCGTGGAATCAAGAGCAGCACAGGGTAGCCATATCATTCGCGATTCGTGCCTCAAATACGGTATCCCCATCCCTGAGTTCTCGGGTGACTACGACGACCTCTATGAGGAAGCCATGGCCGATCGCTATCCCGAGTGGGTGGAGCTATGAGTGCGGGCGGAATCCTCAAGTTGCTCATCGATACCAATGTATGGATGGATTATTTTTCTGGTAGGTCTGACCGTACGGCAAACGTCGTCCATCTGATCGAGATTGCCGACGCTTCGGAGCTGATTGCCCTGTTTGCCTCGTCGCTTTCGGTCAAAGATGTCTCGTATCTTGTCTCGGCGGCGATTAAGAGGGAGTGCCGAAGGAAGAATGGTTCGCTGAGCGATAACGCCATTGCGGCGGCGGACGAAACGGCCTGGGCATGCGTTCGGCAGATGCGCGAGCTCGCCCTCATCGCGCCGGTCGGTGCAGACGAGGTCTTCGACTCCTTTGTGTTCAAGTATCATCACAACGACTTCGAGGACGACCTGATGCTGGGCGTCGCCAATCGCATTGATGCCGATTACGTCGTGACGGAGGACAAGAATCTTATTAAACATACCAATGGTGTATGCATTAACGTTCAACAGGCGTTGAGGCTGGTTGAAGGGTCCAACGTCCCTTCGGCGCGGCCCGTCTAAGCTGCTTTATCTTGATAAAGTGACGTTTCCTCACCGTTAGCCGATGATGCGAGAGCGCTCGGCGTTTTCGACTGGTTTATGCACGCAAAGTCTGGGAATATACAAGTCGCATGTCTTACTGTCTAACCAGTTGCGCCAAGGAGGCACCATGGACTACAAGATTACCGGCTACGAGCCCGCCCAGCTGTTCCATTTCTTTGAGGAGATCAGCGCGATCCCCCGTGGGTCTGGCAACGAGAAGGGCATCAGCGATTTCCTGGTTGCGTTTGCCAAGGAGCGCGGCCTCGACGTGTATCAGGACGAGGTCTACAACGTCATCATTCGCAAGCCCGCATCTGCCGGCGCCGAGAATGCCCCGACCGTGATGCTGCAGGGCCACATCGATATGGTTTGCGACAAGTTGGGTTCCGTTGAGCACGACTTTGCGACCGACGGTATCGACCTGGTCGTCAAGGACGGCGTCCTCACCGCTAACGGCACCACGCTGGGCGCCGACAACGGTATCGCCGTCGCTCTGATGCTCACCGTGCTCAACGACGATTCGATTGCTCATCCGGCCCTCGAGTGCGTGTTCACCACCGACGAGGAGACTGGCCTGGTTGGCGCCGAGACGCTCGACAAGTCCCAGATTAGCGCCCGCACCATGATCAACCTCGATTCCGAGGAGGAGGGCGTGGCCACCGTCAGCTGCGCCGGCGGTGTCGTCGTTACCTACACCTGCCCGATCGTGCGCGAGCACAAGACTGGCAGCACCCTTACGCTCGAGATCTCCGGCCTGCTGGGTGGTCACTCCGGCGCCGACATCCACCTGGAGCGCGGCAACGGCAACCTCATCATGGCCCGCATCATCGACCGCCTGATGGTCGCCGGCGAGCCCGCCATCGTTAGCTTCAACGGCGGCACCAAGGACAATGCCATCAACCGTGAGTGCAAGGCTGTTCTGGTCTACGCCGACCACGCTGCCGCCGAGGCAGCGGCGCAGATCGCAAAGGGCATCATCGCCGACGTCACTGCCGAGCTCGAGGTCTTCGACCCCGGCTTTACCTGCACCGTCGAGATTGCTGACGACGCCGAGGTCGAGGCCATGGACCAGAAGTCCGCGCTTGCCCTCATCCGCGCCCTGCGTCTTGCCCCTAACGGCGTGATTCGCCGCAACGTCGCCACCGACGGCTCCGTCGAGGTTTCCTCCAACATCGGCGTGGTTGCCACCTCTGACGACCAGGTCAAGATCATGCTGTCCCCGCGCTCCTCGATCACCTCGCTGCAGAACGAGTTCAAGGACCGCCTGCAGACGCTGGCCGATGTCCTGGGCTTCGACGCCAAGTTTGAGTTCGAGTATCCCGGCTGGAGCTATGCCGAGCATTCGCCGGTCCGCGACATCTTTGTCGAGAGCTATCGCGAGCTCTTTGGCTCCGAGCTGCGCATCGAGTCCATCCATGCCGGCCTTGAGTGCGGCCTGTTTGCCGAGGCCCTGCACGGCCTGGACGCCATCGCCGTGGGCCCGACGCTCTCCGATGTCCACACCCCGGACGAGAGCATGGAGCTCGCTTCTGCCGAGCGCTTCTACGAGCTGCTCATCGACGTCCTCAAGCGCCTCGCTGCGTAAAGGCTGCGCTAGCAGCAGTCCGAGCCACGTGCTAGCGGATTGCAAATGACATTACGAGAGGGGTCACCCGGTCTTTTGCGACAGGTGCCCCCTCTCTTCTTTTAAGAAATGGGAAATTGATTGGCGTCTAGCCCATATCCGCCCTGATGAGGTCGAGGGTGCGCTGGCAGTTTTCGCGGACGGGGCCGAGCATATGCTCGCGCAGGTCCGCCATGCCGGGCAGGTCGGCGTATTCGTCCATGACCTCTTCCATGCAAATGGGTACCTCGTAGGCGAGGTCCATCATGGCCGCAAAGCAAAACTTCTCGGATAGCCCGGCATCGGTGAGCGCCGCCTCCAGCGCGGGGTCGCCCATACCGTGGTATCGGCGGATAGCACCTGGACCGATGCGTCCCACACGATTTTCGCCGCCAACGCTCATAGCAAGGCGTGCCCGACGTCGCATGCGCTCGTACGCCAAGCCCGAAGCGACATCGTACATTCGAGCCATCATGGCTGCGCCGTCGTTTCCAAGGAGCAGGGAATAGTTTTTCGCATGCGCATCCGGTGCGCCGATAATGGCGTTGAAGAACAGTATCTGCGTAAACAGATATAGGTTAAGTTGATGGTGGCTCGTATTTACGAGGAGCTCTTGAATGTCGCGGGTGGTCGGGCCGCCGTCTGCCGTGTACTTTTGGGAGGGCATCACCCCAAGTGCCTGACAGAGGTCTTCTTGATGTAGGCGCCTGATCGTTCCGTCTTCGACTTTCACGCGGTCATAGCGCTCAACAATGAGGGCAGGTTCGTCCTCAAACATACGATATTCGACGTTTGCCGTTGCGATACCGGCGCGCTGGGCGCTTTTCATGCAGACAAACTCATTGAGAGCCTCGAGTTTAAATCCGATAACGCCATTTTTTAAAATATGCGTCGTGGGCGAGGAGCCCATGCATTCGCACCAGCGGCCGTTTGTGAACGCGAGCGCGAATTTGCCCTGGTTGCCTCCAAGCGACCAACTTTCATCTAGACCCATCCACGATGCATCGCGGTCATCTCTGATCGACTTGAGACGGAGAGCAATTTCGTGGTCATCTATAGGGCGGTATTCGCCAGCGCGATGCAGGACGGCATCGGCATCTTCTTCGGCACAAAACTGCACTCCGCCCGGACAGTCGAGTCCGATATGGCTGAGCAACGCAACGGGATTGTTGGGCCTAACGTCGAATTCGGCGGCAATCGCTTTTCGCTGGTCCTCGCTGTCGGGTAGAAGGCCAAACAGGTACGGATTCATGACCTGTTGTCCGTATGTGCGATTCGATACGGGTATGTTGGTCGATAGGGCTGGCCCGTCATAGTCATGATCGTAGGTAAAGCTGATAAGACCGTTCTCATCTTGCGTGAGCGTTCCCGCAGGTACGTCGCAAATAATGGTCCGAAGTGATGTTCTGGCCATTGGCTATTTCCCTTCGGGCTTGGTTTGGTTAGATACGTTTGCGGCAATCGAGACTCCGAGATTGGACATGGCGAAATCGGCGAAGACCTCGTCGTAGAGTGCGGATGTAAAGGGGGCATCTGCAAGAGCCGGAATGGGGGTACTACGACGGTTGCGATGATGAGGACGTTGAGTGTGATGGCGCCTGGGGATGCTGCGAGGCAGCGGATTGGCATGCGGGGCGTCGACTGGTCGCTCGTTTTTCGCTTCGCCGATATCCCCTTGAGCGGCGAGTGCCAGTCCAAGAGCATTGAAAATCGTCAGCAGCTTGTCGAGTCGAATGCCGGTGGCGTCTCCTAGCTCGAGCGATGCGAGCAGACGCTCCGAAACACCGGCTTTTTTAGCGAGGGTCGCACGGGTGATTCCCTGCGACTCGCGTGCCTGACGCACATAGATGCCAGCTTGGCGCGGTGTGGTGATGGGAAGGGTATCCACGGCGATCTCCTAACGTGCAGACTTTTGCATATTAGTATGACATGCAAAAGTCTGCACGAAAAGGCCTCATGCAAAACTCTGCATAAGGCCTTGTGCTGGCGTTGAGTTTTGAGCGATTGTGCTTGGCGTTACAGCGCGAGGATCCCCAGATGCTCGAGCAAGATCTTAAGCCCGATGAGGATGAGCACGACGCCACCCACGATGGTGGCGGGTTTTTCGTAGCGCGCGCCAAAGGTGTGGCCGATCGCTACGCCGGCGATGGAGAAGATAAACGTTGTGACGCCGATAAGCGATACGGCGGGAACGATGTCAACCGAGAGCGCCGCAAACGAGATGCCTACGGCTAGGGCGTCGATTGAGGTGGCGATGGCGAGGATCAGGTATTCTTCCAGGTCAATCTTTTCGGCATCCTTGTCGTCGCCTTCGTTCTCATCTTCGTCTTCGGAAAAGGCTTCCCACAGCATTTTGCCGCCGATAAAGGCCAAAAGGATAAAGGCGATCCAATGGTCGATGGGTCCGATGATGCCCATGAATTGACTGCCGAGCGCCCATCCGATTACGGGCATGCCGGCCTGAAAGCCGCCAAAGAACAGGCCGAGCACCACGGCGACTTTAAGGTTGATCTTCTTCATGCCAAGGCCCTTGCAGATGGAAACGGCAAAGGCGTCCATCGAAAGGCCAACGGCGAGAAACACGAGCTCTGCGAATCCCATAGTCTGGCTCCCTCTCTGCGGGCGAGCCCGATTACGCGACTACTCCCTCATTTATATGAGACCCGATGCTACCACACGAGCAGTCAAAAGAACCCCGTCTCAAATGAGCTACCTAAGCGGTGTTCGCTCATTCTGTAAGCATCGGATTTCGCAAGCGCTGCGGGGACAAACCGTGAGAAACTATTTAGCGTTTATGGAGCGTATACGATGGGAGCGATGCCTTGGATAAGAACGAGCTGCAAAAGCGTATGGAACAGGCTATCCGCCTGACGGCACCTGGTCAGCCGATCCGCACCGCCCTCGACATGATCATCGCCGGTCACCTGGGCGCCCTTATCTGCGTCGGCGACACCGAAAACGTGCTCGCTGCCGGTAACGACGGCTTCCCGCTCAACATTTCGTTCACCTCGAACCGTCTGTTCGAGCTCTCCAAGATGGACGGTGCCATCGTCATCGACGGTGACCTCACCCAGATTCTGCGCGCCAACTTCCACCTCAATCCCGATCCCTCGCTTGCCACGAGCGAGACGGGCATGCGTCACCGCACCGCCGCTCGCATGTCGGTGCTCACCGATGCCATCGTGATCTCGGTCTCGGCCCGTCGTGCCGTCGTCAACGTGTACGTTCACGGCAAGAGCTACGAGATCCAGCCCGTCACTACCATCATGAGCTCGGTCAACCAGCTCGTCGCCACGCTCCAGACTACCCGTCAGTCGCTCGATCGCTCCCTGCTGCGCCTGACGGCCCTCGAGCTCGACGACTACGTTACGCTCGCCGACATCACCGGCATTTTCTCTAGTTTTGAGATCATGCAGCAGGCAAAGACTGAGCTTAAGGATTGCATTGTCAAGCTGGGCAACCAGGGCAAGCTCGTGCAGATGCAGCTCGAGCAGCTCGCCGGCTCCAGCATGGATACCGAGTACGACCTGATGATCCGCGACTACGCGAGCGACTCCTCCGAAGCCAATGCCGAGAAGATCCGCGCCGAGCTTAGCCGCATGACGCCCAAGGACCTGTCCGACCCGCAGCACGTGGCGGCGGTTCTGGGTTATGACGACCTGGACGAGGATTCCGTCATGACGCCGCTGGGCCTGCGCACGCTTTCGCGCGTGTCCGTCGTGCGCGACGGCGTGGCCGAGAAGATCGTCGACGAGTACGGCTCGCTGCAGGAGCTCATGGACGACATCAGCGAGGATCCGGAGCGCCTGGGCGACTTTGGCGTTAACAACCCTGCCATTCTTGCGGACTCCCTGTACCGCATGAAGGGCACCAAACAGGGGAACGCATAATGGCGCCCGTATGCGCCGTGGTCGTTGCCGGTGGCAGCGGCCAGCGCTTTGGTAACCCCGGTGGCAAGCAGCTCGTCAATGTAGCGGGCCGTCCGCTTATGAGCTGGTCCATCCGCGCATTTGACCGTAGCGATAAGGTCGGCCACATCGTCGTGGTTTGCCCTGCCGAGCGTCGTGCCGAGATGCGCCGCCTGGCCATCGACCCGTTTGACTATGACACGCCCATCAGCTTTGCCGATGCCGGCGCGACCCGCCAGGATTCCACCCGCGCCGGCGTGCACGCGGTGCCGGCGGGCTTTGAATACGTCGCCATTCACGACGGTGCTCGTCCGCTCATTACGACCGAGGCCATCGACCACGCTATCGACGTGCTCGTGAGCGACCGTGCCCTCGATGGTGTCGTGTGCGGCCAGCCTGCCATCGACACGCTCAAGATCGTCGATGGCGACAACATCGTCGAGACGCCGCCGCGTGAGCTGTACTGGGCCGCGCAGACGCCGCAGATCTTTAGTGTCGACGCCATGAAGCGCGCTCATGCCGCGGCGATTGCCGAAGGCTTTATCAGTACGGACGATTCGTCACTGGTCGAGCGCATGGGAGGACGCGTCCGCTGCGTTCAGAGCCCGCGCGATAACCTTAAGGTGACGGTGCCCGAGGACCTGCGTCCCGTAACCGCGATTCTGCTCGGTCGCATGGCCGAGGGAGAGGACCTTCCCCATGTTCAGTAACCTGCGCATTGGCCATGGCTACGACGTTCACCGTCTGGTGGAGGGGCGTCGATGTATCATCGGCGGGGTTGATATTCCCTACGAGCGCGGCCTGCTGGGCCACTCGGATGCCGATGTGCTCGCGCATGCGTTGGCCGACGCCATTCTGGGCGCCTGCCGCGGGGGAGACATTGGCAAACTGTTCCCCGATACCGACCCTGCCTACGAGGGTGCCGACTCGATGGTGCTGCTTGCCCGCGTAATGGACTATGCGCGTGAGCTGGGCTTTGAGTTTATCGATGCCGACTGCACCATTGCCTGCCAGCAACCTAAGATCACTCCGCACCGCGATGCCATGCGCGCCAACCTCGCCCATGCTCTGGGCGTTGACGTCGAAAACGTGGGCGTCGCCGCCACCACGACCGAAGAGCTCGGTTGGGAAGGTCAAGGCGAGGGAATTGGCGCCTGGGCCGTCTGCCTGCTACAGAAAACTGTTAAGGAGTAACGAATGCGTATCTACAACAGCGCTACCCATAAAAAGGAAGAGTTCCAGCCCATCGAGTCCGGCAAGGTCCGCATGTACGTGTGCGGCCCCACGGTCTACGACAACATTCACATCGGCAACGCCCGCACGTTCATCAGCTTCGATGTGATTCGCCGCTGGCTCATCGCGAGCGGCTACGAGGTCACGTTCGCCCAGAACCTTACCGATGTCGACGACAAGATCATCAAGCGCGCCAACGAGCAGGGCCGTACGGCCGCCGAGGTCGCGACGGAGTTCTCGGATAAGTTCATTGGCGTCATGCGCGCTGCCAACGTGCTCGATCCCGATGTGCGCCCCCGCGCCACCAAGGAGATCGGCCCCATGATCGCCATGATCAAGACGCTCATCGAGCAGGGCCATGCTTACGCCGCCGATAACGGCGATGTGTACTTTGCCGTGCGCAGCGATCCCAACTATGGCCAGGTCTCGGGCCGCAACATCGATGACCTTATGGTTGGTGCACGTATCGAGGAGAACGAGGACAAGAACGACCCGCTCGATTTTGCCTTGTGGAAGGCCGCCAAGCCCGGCGAGCCCAGCTGGCCGAGTCCCTGGGGCGAGGGCCGTCCCGGTTGGCACACCGAGTGCGCCGCCATGGTGCATCGCTACCTGGGCACTCCGATCGACATCCACGGCGGCGGCTCCGACCTTGCCTTCCCGCATCACGAGAACGAGTGCGCCCAGGCCACCTGCGCCTGGCACCAGGGTTTCTCCAACACTTGGATGCACACGGGCATGCTGCTGGTTGACGGCGAGAAGATGTCTAAGTCGCTCGGAAACTTCTTTACGCTGGCCGAGGTGCTCGAGCAGCACTCTGCCGCGGCCCTGCGTCTGCTGATGCTGCAGACGAGCTATCGCTCGCCGCTCGACTTCTCCTGGGAGCGCCTGGAGGGTGCCGAGAACTCGCTCACGCGTATCGCCGGTACGGTCGAGAACCTGCGCTGGGCCGCGAACCATGCGACGGCCGACGCCGATGAGGCTGCCGTCGAGGCGTTTGCCGCCAAGTCCGCCGAGACCCGTGCCACCTTTAAGGAGTGCATGGACGACGACTTTAACACCGCCGGTGCCATGGGTGCCGTCTTTGGCTTTGTAACCGAGTGCAACCAGTATCTGGAGCAGGCGGGCGACGCTGCCGGCAAGGCCGCCGCGCTTGCCGCCGCCGACACGCTGGTCGAGCTGCTCGATACGTTTGGCGTTGAGCTCCCCGAGCCCAAGGTCGAGCTGCCGCTGGGCCTGCTGGGCGTTGCCGCCGGCCTGGTTGCCTACACGGGTGACGACGTGGACGAGGCAGCTGCCAAGATTCTCGAGGCTCGTGCCGAGGCCCGTGCCGCCAAGAACTGGGATCTGGCAGACGCCATCCGCGATCAGCTCAAGGACTTGGGCCTGACGATCGAAGATACTGCCGCGGGTACTCGTATTAAGAGTCTCTAGTATTTGTCGACCGTTCGAGGTGCGGCAGATTGCCTTGAAAGAGGAGGGCATAGACCTGGTGGTCATGCCCGACGATTGAAAGGCAAGGTGCCGTGGCTCGGACGGTCGATTCTTGTTCGTTATCTATTTAAGGAGGTCGCTTTATGGCCGACAATCGCAAGCGTGCGCCTCGTGGTGGCAAGCAGGTCGCTTCTGGCTCGCGTCCGATTCGCCGCAACGACCGCGTTGCCGCTCCCAAGGGCCAGCGCGATCGTACCCAGGCCGCACGTCCGCAGCGCGATCGCAACCGCGACGCTGTCCAGGCTCCCAAAGGCGAGTTTATCGAAGGTCGTCGTGCTGCCGCCGAGGCGCTACGCACTGGTTTTCCCATCAAGTGCGCGCTCATTGCCGAGGGCGGGGAGCGCGATGCCGCCTTGTCGCGCCTGGTCGACGACCTCAACGCCGCGGGTGTCCGCATTAAGTATGTGCCGCGCGCGCAGCTCGATGCGCTGTCGAGCCATGGCGCCCACCAGGGCATTGCGCTCGAGGTTGGCAACTTCCCCTATGCCGATGTCGCCGATATTCTCGACCGCGCAGGCGAGGGCCCGGCACTTGTCGTGGTGCTCGACCATGTGACTGACGACGGCAACTTTGGTGCCATCGTGCGCTCCGCCGAGGTTGTGGGCGCGGCGGGCGTCGTCATTGCCAACAAGCGCGCCGCCGGTGTGACCGTCGGCAGCTACAAGACTTCTGCCGGCGCCGTCATGCATCTGCCCATCGCACAGGTTCCCAACATTGCCCGTGCGCTCGACGATCTTAAGGCCGCTGGCTTTTGGGTGGGCGGTGCCTCCGAGCATGCCGAAGGCAGTTGCTGGGATGCTCCCTTCGAGGGCCGCGTGGCGCTCGTCATGGGCTCCGAAGGCGACGGCATCTCGCGCCTGGTGCTCGAGAAATGCGACTTTTTGACCAAGCTTCCCCAACGCGGCATGACCGAGAGCCTCAATGTTGCCCAGGCGACTACGGCCCTCTGCTTTGAGTGGCTGCGCCGCAACGCCGGCGAGCTCATGGGGGAGGAGTAGCGCATGTCCAAAAAGAACCGTGCCAAGTCCAAGGCCAAGCGCTTTGGCGAGGGCTCGGCCAAGCCGATCGTTTCGGCCGCGACCTACGGCGTGGGCGGCAATGCGTTTGCGCAGGCTATCGCCGACCCAGTCTCGACGGTGCACTCAAATAAGCCCGAGCTGCTGGTGGTCGACGGCTACAACGTGATCCACTGCACGCCGCGCTACGAAAAGCTCGTGTACGACCATTCCGACGATCCGTATTCCAGCGACGTTCACGATATGGCGCGCACTGCCCTCATCAACGACGTGGCGGCGTTTGCCCAGGGCCGCTACGAGGCCGTAATCGTGTTTGACGGCGCGGGCAATATCTCCAGCGAGCGCCCCAATCTGCCGGCCCGTGGCGTGCGCATCGAGTTTTCGCCGACGGGCGTCTCTGCCGATACCGTGGTGCAGAAGCTCTGCATCGAGGCACGCGAGGAAGGCCGCGCGTGCTCCGTGGTATCGAGCGACGGCACGATCCAGGCCGTCGTCATGGGGAAGGGCGTTACGCGCATCTCGAGCCGTATGCTGGTGGACGAGATCAAACAGATCGATAACGACGTTCACGAGGCAGAGGAAGCTCCGCAGATCAAGATGACTCTGGGCAGCCGCCTGAGCCCCGATGCCCTTGCCAAGCTCAAGGCCCTGCGTGGCCGGTAGGGGAGTTGGCGGGGCAATTCTGCCTCGCTAACTCCATTCAGCGATGTCGATCATTCTTTCGAGGCGCCACGTTAGCGCCTCTTTTAGATAAGGCAGTCTCGCTGTTAGGGCATCGTTTTTAGACAGAATCTCGATTGCCTCGTCGACAAAACCTTCGAGTTTGTCCCCGTCAAACCAGTTCATATCCTCAACAAGCAACATTTGTTTCGCGGGACTTGAATGGAACTGCGCGCTGGCAAAACTGTGCTCTCCTGCCCTAAGCTCCTCTAGAGATATGTTGCACCAGAGCGATGAGCCCGAATCGAAGATGGGGGCTGGTCTGCAGGTTAGCGTGTTGACGTTTCGCACAAGGCCAAAGTTACGCCAATGACGGTCATAGTTGGCGATGATGTCGTCACATACGATCATGCGGTCAAGGGCATCCTTAACGCCTGTCACCCCGAGCTCCTCGCAGTTTGCTACGTATCGCTCGTAGTCGGTTAGCCGTTCATCTGCGTTTGCGTACTGGTTTACATAGAACGCAGGGACATACTCTTCTTCATCAGTTAAGAAGACATCGCATATGCTCAGGGCGGAAGTGCCCGTGCCCTCGAGTGAGTAAGGCACATAATCGCAGGCGTTTAGGATGCGACGATGGAGCGCGGTCGCCACCAGCTCGTTATAAGGTTCCTGGTTCAGCTGTGCTCCTGCCTTATGCAGAATTCGACGCCCGTCCTCGCATGTCCAGTACTTTTGAAGATTGCCGTCCGAAGTGTTGTCGGGCTTTGCGGCGGCTGCCTTACCCTCCGGGGCGAAGGGTGCAATGGTTAGCGAAACGTCATCAAAGGCGTTATTGAAGAAGTTAATATCTTCCCACGCAAGACCGGAACCTTGGGGTCTAATCCAATACTGGTCGGATAGGGAGAGGCCGAGATTTCGCTGGACGAGTTCATCGGGAACATCGACTTCGGCTTCTGCAAGCAGGGAGGCTAGCCCAATGCGTGCGAGCGGGATACCGCGGCCGCGCCACCAGATGCGGAAGGAGTCGAGCGATATGGGGCTATTAGGGCCAAATACTCCAATAGGGGCGTGGGCGTAATCGATGTCGGCACCGATGTGGGTAAAGTCTTTTCGCGATGTGCTGTAGACCAGCTGAGCGACTTCGTACGTGCGGTTCATGAGGGTGAACGCGATCTCGCTCTTACCGTGGCCGCGACGGGGACGTCCCCCCGTTTTGGTCACGGAGCGGAGTCGCGTGTCGACGCTGTCTTTGTCGATGAGCCATACACCAGAAGCCTTGCGGGCCTCAAGTGCTCCGTTTTTTATGAGCTCCTGCACCCTGCGCGGAGTGATGCCGAGCAGCTCGGCGGCTTCCTTGGTAGTCAACATCGCGAAACCCTTCGCCAGAACGAATAGTTTTATATAGCCAATTGTAATTAAAACTATTCGTTTCGGCGAATGGTTTTAAGATTGAGGGAAAACCGGCAGAAATGAACGGGCCTGGTACCTGTTGTTGCTGGATTTTGCATATTTGTATAACGCCGTGCGGCCTGTTGCGCCTCGTCCGCAATTCCTTTATTCTTAATTGGCTTCGCGCGAAAGCGCCAAGTGTGCCAGTGTGGCGCAACGGTAGCGCAACTGATTTGTAATCAGTGGGTTGCAGGTTCGATTCCTGTCACTGGCTCCATGAGAGTTTCGGGCTCTGTTCCCTTGTGGGACAGGGCCCGTTTCTTTTTAGGTGATGTGTCATCGGGTTGGGCCCATCCCGTTTTCGGTTTGTCTCAATCTGTAACACGAAAAAGCTGAAAACCGTTCTAGCTGTTACAGAATGAGACGTAAGCTGGAATCCCTGCGTAATATCTCGATCTGTAACAGATAGGGGAGGAATAATCCTCTTACTGTTACAGATCGAGACGGAAGCCGGGGTGGGGCTAATCGTCCTCATCGAGTGTGGATTATCGGACGAACGAGCGTGGAAAATCTCCCGCCTAGTGAATGAGCGTGGATAATCTGCCACTTTGGCCTTGGGGGTACGCCAAAAGTGGGAGATTATCCACGCTCGATTTCAAACGGGAGAAATCCACGCTCGATTCTGTCGGGCCGGATCACGACCTATATATAGGTGCAAATGAGCCGTTATCGAAGTTCGATGCTGTAGGCGTACTCCATCGTGACAAAGTGTTCCCTCGGAAAATGTCACCAGCGCAGCCAAATCCACCGTTCTTCATATCTAAATTCAGCAAAACCGCAGGTCACGGGCATATAGATACGCCCGGAGCCGTGTATCTAGAGGTTTTCGTTGACAGCCCCCAAGGTTGCATCGTATTATCTTTTTCGTTCGCGGGGGCGGCGGTCCAAAAGACCAAAGGACCTGCGGATACTTGAACGATTGGGAGTTTGCCCGAGTGGTTAATGGGGACGGGCTGTAAACCCGTTGGCTCTGCCTACATAGGTTCGAATCCTATAGCTCCCACCCGTCAAGTGCCTGTATAGCTCAGTCGGTAGAGCACTTCGTTGGTAACGAAGAGGTCACCAGTTCAAGTCTGGTTGCAGGCTCCATCCGGCGGTGTAGCTCAGTTGGTTAGAGCACACGGTTCATACCCGTGGCGTCACTGGTTCGAATCCAGTCACCGCTACCATAGGTAACACGGTGGCTTCTCAATAGTATGTTGAGAGGCCACTATGGTATAAAGGCAAAGTCCCGTCCGGGGACGACCTGTTAAGAGGAGGGCTTTATGGCCAAAGAGAAGTTTGAGCGCACTAAGCCGCATGTTAACATCGGCACCATTGGTCACGTCGACCACGGCAAGACCACGCTGACCGCCGCCATCACCAAGGTTCTCTCTGAGACCGAGGGCTGCAAGGCTGACTTCACTGCGTTCGAGAACATCGACAAGGCTCCCGAGGAGCGCGAGCGCGGCATCACGATCTCCGTCTCCCACGTCGAGTACGAGACTGCTGCCCGTCACTACGCTCACGTTGACTGCCCGGGCCACGCTGACTACGTCAAGAACATGATCTCCGGTGCTGCTCAGATGGACGGCGCTATCCTGGTCATCGCCGCTACCGACGGCCCCATGGCTCAGACCCGCGAGCACATCCTGCTCGCCCGTCAGGTCGGCGTTCCCTACATCGTCGTTTTCCTGAACAAGTGCGACATGGTCGACGATGACGAGCTCATCGACCTCGTCGAGATGGAGACCCGTGAGCTCCTCTCCGAGTACGATTTCCCCGGCGACGACATCCCCGTCATCCGTGGTTCCGCTCTGGGCGCTCTCGAGGGCGACGCCAAGTGGATGGACGCCATTCGCGAGCTCATGAAGGCCGTCGACGAGTACATCCCGACGCCTGCTCGTAACAACGACCTCCCGTTCCTGATGGCCGTTGAGGACGTTATGACCATCTCCGGCCGTGGTACCGTTGCTACCGGCCGCGTCGAGCGCGGTGAGCTCAAGCTCAACGAGCCCGTCGAGATTGTCGGCATCAAGGATACCCAGAACACCGTCGTTACCGGTATCGAGATGTTCCGTAAGTCCATGGACTTCTGCGAGGCTGGCGACAACGTCGGTCTGCTGCTCCGCGGCATCAAGCGCGAGGACATCGAGCGTGGCCAGGTTCTCTGCAAGCCCGGTTCGGTTACCCCGCACACCAAGTTCACCGGCGAGATCTACGTTCTGACCAAGGAGGAGGGCGGCCGTCACACCCCGTTCTTCGATGGTTATCGTCCTCAGTTCTACTTCCGTACCACCGACGTTACCGGTACGGTCAAGCTCCCCGAGGGCACCGAGATGGCTATGCCTGGTGACCACATCACCATCGAGGGCGACCTCATCCACCCGATCGCCATGGAGGAGGGCCTGCGCTTCGCTATCCGCGAGGGTGGCCACACCGTCGGTTCGGGCATCGTCTCCACGATCATTGAGTAAATTAGCTCTTTGATATAGCTGACTAAGAGAACCCGGCACTTATATGGGTGCCGGGTTCTTTTCTGCAATGGATATTGAGCCGTTGCTGGTGCCGAGAGGATCGATAATGGTCCTGGGTGCACCGTCGATTAGCTCTCGATGGCTTCATTGATGTGTTCCAAATATGAATGGATCCACCGAGAACCAATTGACTCGAGGTTTTCGTTGACAGCACTTACGTGGAGCTGATAAAGTAACAACTCGTGCCCGTACGGGGCGGAAATGAAAGGTTCAGGATACATGCGTACTCTAGTTACTCTTGCGTGCACTGAGTGCAAGCGCCGCAACTATACGACCACCAAGAACAAGTCGACCATGCCTGATCGTATGGAGATCAAGAAGTATTGCCCCTGGTGCCGTCACCACACGCTGCACAAAGAGACTCGCTAGTCTCTAGTCACATACGCCAGTAGTTCAATTGGTAGAGCATCGGTCTCCAAAACCGAGTGTTGAGGGTTCGAGTCCTTCCTGGCGTGCCAGTCATTATTCCGTAAGCTCCCAATTGGGGGCTTACGGTTTACTCATGTATAAGCGCATTGCGCGGAGGTAACCCAAATGGCCAACAAGAAGAACAAGAAGAAGGCTCAGCAGCCGGCACCTGCCAACAACGCTGCCGCCAACTCCAAGGTTGAGGCCAAGAAGGCCGTTGCCAAGAAGAACGAGAAGGCTGCGAAGTCCAAGAAGAACGAGAAGCCCGGTTTCTTCGCCCGCACCAAGAAGTATTTCGCTTCGGTCAAGTCCGAGATGAAGCGTGTCACGTGGCCCGATAAGAAGGAGCTCGTGAACTACTCGGTTGTCGTTTGCGCTTCTCTGATCGTCGTCGGCGTCGTCATCGCTCTGCTCGATGCTGGCTTTGGCGAGGCTCTTGCTCTGTTCTCTGGATTGAGGGGCTAAACCATGTCTAAGCGTTGGTACGTCGTTCACACTTACTCTGGATACGAGAACCGCGTTAAGTCCGATCTCGAGCATCGCATCGAGACTATGGGCATGCAGGACCGTATCTTTGATATCGAGATTCCTATGGAGCGTGTCACCGAGATTAAAGAGGGTGGCAAGCGTGAGACCAAGGATTCCAAGATCTTCCCGGGTTATGTCCTGGTCCGCATGGAGATGGATGACGATGCTTGGACGTGTGTTCGTAACACGCCTGGCGTCACCGGTTTCCTGGGCGGCAACGGCAAGCCCGCTCCGCTTTCCCGCGACGAGTACAACAAGATGACTCGTCGTCCCGGTAAGGGCGATTCGCCCAAGCGCACCTCGGTTGATATTGAGGTCGGTACGTCCGTCCGCGTCACCGATGGCCCGCTTACCGATTTTGATGGCAAGGTCTCCGAGGTTAACACCGAGGCTGGCAAGCTCAAGGTCACGCTGATGATCTTTGGCCGCGAGACGCCGGTCGAGCTCGACTTTAACCAGGTCGCTGTCATCGCTTAAGTTTTCGTCCGTTCGCGCGAGCGTGCTTCTTCTGTGACTGCTCATCTCAGGAGTGCTTCTAACACGTGCGTGCTTACGATATAGCAAGTACTTCACACTCGTGATTCGAAAGGAATGACCATGGCTGAGAAGAAGGTTGCCAACGTCATTAAGCTCCAGATTCCTGCTGGTGCAGCTAACCCCGCTCCTCCCGTCGGCCCCGCCCTGGGCGCTGCTGGCGTGAACATCATGCAGTTCTGCCAGGCCTTTAACGCCGAGACGCAGGACAAGAAGGGCGACATCATCCCCGTTGAGATCTCTGTCTACGAGGACAAGTCCTTCTCCTTCATCACCAAGACCCCGCCGGCGGCTCACCTCATCAAGAAGGAGCTGAACCTCAAGTCTGGTTCCGCTAAGCCCCAGGCTGACAAGGTTGGTCAGCTCTCCCAGGAGCAGCTCACCAAGATCGCCGAGATCAAGATGCCGGACCTCAATGCCAACGACATTGACGCCGCCAAGAAGATCATCGCCGGTACCGCCCGTTCCATGGGTGTCACCATCGCTGAGTAGCGATTTCTTATGGTAACGACGGGTGCTCCGACCGGGGCGCCCGTTTAATGTGTGCAATAGGGCACACGATACGATGTGGGAGGGCTTACGCCCGTTTAACCACAGGAGGTAATGCACATGGCTAAGCATGGTAAGAGCTATAACGCCGCTGCCGAGAAGATCGACCGCGCCACGCTCTACACCCCCCTTCAGGCTGCCAAGCTCATCAAGGAGCTCGACACCGCCAAGTTCGACGAGACCGTCGAGGCCCACTTCCGTCTGGGCGTCGATACTCGTAAGGCCGACCAGAACATCCGCGGTTCCATCTCCCTGCCCCACGGTACCGGCAAGACCATTCGTGTTGCCGTCTTCGCCGAGGGCGAGAAGGCCCGCGAGGCCGAGGCTGCCGGCGCCGACATCATCGGTTCCGATGAGCTCGTCGCCCAGATCCAGAAGGGCGAGATCAACTTCGACGCCGCTATCGCTACGCCGAACATGATGGCCAAGGTTGGCCGCATCGGTAAGATCCTTGGTCCCCGTGGCCTCATGCCGAACCCCAAGCTCGGCACCGTGACCATGGACGTCGCCAAGATGGTCTCCGAGCTCAAGGCTGGCCGCGTTGAGTACCGCGCCGACCGCTACGGCATCTGCCACGTGCCCCTGGGCAAGAAGTCCTTCTCTGAGCAGCAGCTCGTCGAGAACTACGCTGCCCTGTACACCGAGATCCTGCGCGTCAAGCCCTCTTCTGCTAAGGGCAAGTACGTCAAGTCCATCTCCGTGTCTTCCACCATGGGCCCTGGCGTCAAGGTCGATCCCGCTGTCCAGCGTGACTTCCTGGCTGAGTAACTGCTAGTTACTGCCTGAGCAAAGCAAGCATTGCTAAAGAAACCCGGTTCTGCCTCGTGCAGGACCGGGTTTCTTGCTATCTCGGGGTAAAACCACCACAAAGGGGACAGGCACCTTTGTGGTGGAAATGGTCCAAATGTTCGCCCGATCTCGTTTCGTCTGTGTTACACTTTAGCGCGATGTAGTACATACCCGAGGCTGAAAGGAGCCGAACATGTTCAAGAACACGCAGCAGCTCCTAGGCCTAGCGCTACTAGATGGGATAGCGCGCTAGGGTTGTAATTACGCTATAACGATGAGTTGTACCCGGGTGCGCTATCGTCCGCTGCTTTTGGGCGTGATGAGCGACACGGGTATTTTTCTATCTTGGGGCACTCCATCTCTCCTGAAAGCCATCTGTATCTTTGGCCCATCAGGAGGAAATCATGAGCCGTAAAATCGCAATCTTTGACACTACCCTGCGCGACGGAGAGCAGTCTCCCGGCGCCAGCATGAATACCGAGGAAAAGCTCATCATCGCTCGTCAGCTGGTGCGCATGAACGTCGATGTTATCGAGGCGGGCTTTCCCATTTCGAGTCCCGGTGATTTTCGCTCCGTACAGGAGATCGGTAAGATCGCGGGCGACCGTTGCACGGTATGCGGCCTCACCCGCGCTGTCGACAGGGACATTGAAGTGGCCGCAGAAGCCCTTAAAATGGCCCGGAGGCCCCGTATTCATACCGGTCTGGGTGTGAGTCCCAGCCATCTGCGTGACAAGCTTCATATGACCGAGGGCGAGGCTATTGAGCGCGCCATTCACGCGGTAAAGCATGCTCGTAAGTTTGTCGACGATGTCGAGTTTTATGCCGAGGATGCGGGCCGCTCTGATCAGGAGTTCCTTGTTCGCATAATCGAGGCCGCGGTTAAGGCCGGCGCCACGGTGGTGAACATCCCGGACACCACGGGTTACAACATGCCTTGGGATTTTGGTGCGCGCATTCGCGATCTGCGCGAGCGCGTGGCCGGCATCGAGGACGTTACGATCTCGGTCCACACCCATAACGACCTTGGCATGGCCACAGCTCTTGCGCTCGAGGCCGTCCGTAACGGCGCGACGCAGATCGAGTGCACCATCAACGGCCTGGGCGAGCGCGCGGGTAACACAGCGCTCGAGGAAGTCGTTATGGCCATGAAGATGCACGAGCAGGATCTGGACGCCCACACCGACATCGTGACGACCGAGCTCACGCGCGCCTCTAAGCTCGTTAGCTCCATTACCGGCATTAACGTGCAGCCCAACAAATCCATCGTGGGCGCCAACGCCTTTGCCCACAGCTCGGGCATCCATCAGGACGGCGTGCTCAAGGCGCGTGATACCTACGAGATTATCGACCCCAAAGACGTGGGAGCCGCCGGTTCCGAGATTATCCTTTCGGCGCGCTCGGGTCACGCGGCACTGCGCCATCGCCTCGCCGAGCTGGGCTACACGTTTGCAGATGAGGAGTTCGAGGCCATCTACCAGCGTTTTTTGGAGATTGCCGACCAAAAGAAGGAAGTCTTCGACGAGGATTTGGAGTCGATGATCCAGGAGCGTCAGCGCGAGGTCAAAGCCATCTACACGCTCGATGCGCTTCAGGTTTCTTGCGGCGACCCGCTCATTCCTACGGCTACGGCAACCATTACCGACGAGGACGGCGAGACCCATGTGGTGTGCTCGACGGGCACCGGCCCGGTCGACGCGGCGTACAAAGCGGTCGACAAGGCAATTTCTGCCCATGGCGAGCTGACGGAGTTCAGCGTTAAGGCCATTACGCGTGGCATCGACGCCATCGGTGAGGTGACGGTGCGCATCACCGCCGAGGACGGCAAAATCTACACCGGCCGCGGCGCGGATACCGATATTATCGTGAGCTCGGCCAAGGCTTACATCAACGCTATTAACCGCATGATCCAGACCAACCGTTCCAAGGCGGGCAACTAGTAACGACTAGCCGGGCATGCGCCCGCACGAGAGGGGAATCACATGGCACGTCCCATGACCGTAGCAGAGAAAATTTTGGCGGCACACGCAGGCCTGGACGAGGTAAAGCCGGGCCAGCTGGTTGAGTGCGACCTGGACATTGTGCTCGCCAATGACATTACCGCGCCTATCGCGATCGATGTCTTTCGCGAGCTGGGTGCAACCGAGGTGTTCGACCGCAATCGCGTTTGCCTGGTGCCCGACCACTATGCGCCCAACAAGGACATCAAGAGCGCCGAGCAGACAAAGAAAATGCGTGATTTTGCGCACGAGCAGCATGTGACGCACTATTACGAGCAAGGTTGCGCGGGTATTGAACACGCATTGCTGCCCGAGCGCGGCGTGGTGGTGCCGGGCGATCTGATTATCGGTGCGGATTCGCATACCTGCACCTATGGTGCACTGGGGGCGTTTTCAACCGGTGTGGGCTCAACGGACGCGGGTGTGGGCATCGCCACGGGGCGCGCATGGTTTAAGGTGCCGCCGACGATTCGCTTTGAGATCAATGGCGAGCTCACGGATGGCGCCACGGCTAAGGACATCATCTTGCACATCATCGGCATGATCGGTGTGGACGGGGCTCTCTACCAGGCTATGGAGTTTGCCGGCAGCACTATCGAGAACCTGTCGATGGAAGGTCGCATGACCATTTCGAACATGGCGATCGAAGCGGGCGGTAAGGCTGGCATTATCGAGGTCGATGATGCTGCCCGCGCCTGGCTCAAGGGCCGCTGCGAGCGCGATTACGTTGAGTACCACGCCGATCCGGATGCCGAGTATGCGCAAGTCATCAAGATCGATGCGGCCGACATTAAGCCGTGCGTGTCGTGGCCGCATCTGCCGAGCAACACCCATCCGGTCAGCGAGAGCCGCCACATCACGATCGACCAGGCGGTGATCGGTTCGTGCACCAACGGACGTATCGAGGATATGCGTGCTGCGGCCGAAGTCATGCGTGGGCATAAGGTTGCCGACGGGGTGCGCTGCATTGTGATTCCAGCGACGCAGGCGGTCTTCCGCCAGTGCATGAAAGAGGGCCTGACCGACATTTTCTTGGACGCCAACTGTGTGTTCTCCACGCCCACGTGTGGTCCGTGCCTGGGCGGCTACATGGGCATTCTGGCGGCGGGGGAGCGGTGTGTCTCGACGACCAATCGCAACTTCGTCGGCCGCATGGGCGACCCCACGTCCGAGGTCTATCTGGCCTCGCCGGCTGTAGCGGCTGCTTCTGCTGTGGCGGGGCATATCTGCGCCCCGTCTGACCTGTAAAGGCTACGGGGTCCTTCGACCTTTGCTCGCTACTGCGGACAGTCCTGGCTCGCACGGAGGCCACATTTAGTGGCCTCTGGCTCGTGCGGAACTTGTATCGAGCAAAGGTCGAAGGCCCTGAAGTAATGAGGTCCGACATGACATGTTTGCCACGGTAGAGGCTGCTGTGCTGCCGAGTGGGGCCAGATGGACCCGCGCCGTGGAAAGGTCTTATCTGATATTGAAACATTAGCTTTTTTGTAGCCGAAACGAGAACAAGGGATTTGAAATTTGCTTGCGTTGAGTTCCGCACGAGCCGAAGAGCACTTAATGTGCTCTTCGTGCGAGCAGGACTGTCCGAATAAGCAAGTAAATATCAAATCCCCCACATCCCATTTTGAACGGAGAACGATATGAACTTTGAAGGATCGGTTTTTAGGTACGGTCGTGACGTCGATACTGATGTGATCATTCCGGCTCGGTATCTCAACTCGTCGGATCATGCGCATCTGGCTGCTCACGCTATGGAGGATATTGATCCAGAGTTTGCCTCGACCGTTAAGCCTGGTGACATCATTGTGGCTGAGGAGAACTTTGGCTGCGGCTCTTCGCGTGAGCATGCTCCGGTTGCCATTAAGGCGGCGGGTGTGTCGTGCGTCATTGCCAAGAGCTTCGCGCGTATTTTCTATCGCAATGCCATTAACGTGGGTCTGCCCATTATGGAGTGCCCCGAGGCCGTCGATGCGATTTGTGCCGGCGATACCGTGAAGGTCGATACCGAGGCAGGTGTCATTATCAACGAGCGCACCGGCGAGACCTTTACGGCTGAGCCGTTCCCGCCATTTATTGCCGAGATTATCGAGGCCGGTGGTCTGGTTGCGTGCACGCGCGCCAAGATTGCCGCGGCAAAGGCGCAGGAGGCATAGGCGATTATGACGGTCAAGCTGGATAATCCGTTTGCAAACGGACCGAGTAGCGAGAGCTGGAGCTGCAACGTGAAAAAGACCTATAAAATCTGCTGCCTGCCGGGCGACGGTATTGGCCCCGAGGTCATTGCCGAGGGCAAGAAGGTGCTGGCTGCGGTGGGCAAGCGCGCCGGCGTGGAGTTTGCCTTTGCGGATCACCTGATTGGTGGCGCGGCGATCGATGCGTGCGGCAACCCGCTGCCCGATAAAACGCTTGCGGCGGCAAAGGCGTCAGATGCCGTGCTGTTGGCATCCGTCGGTGGTCCTAGGTGGGATTCGACCGATCCGACGGCCCCGCGCCCCGAGCAGGGCCTGCTGCGCATCCGCAAGGAGCTCGGCCTCTATACCAACCTTCGCCCCGTCAAAATCTACGATGCGCTGGCCGATGCGTCGACGCTTCGTCCCGAGGTCATCAGGGGTGTGGACATGGTGCTCGTCCGCGAGCTTACCGGCGGCATTTACTTTGGTAAGCATGAGCGCTTCTACGACGAGGACGGCGCGGGTACAGATGGCGCTGCCGGCCAGCGTGCAATCGACATTATGGAGTACCGCGAGTTCGAGGTGGAGCGCATCGCCCGTCAGGCGTTCGAGGCGGCTCGCAAGCGCCGCGGCAAGGTGACAAGCGTGGATAAACGCAACGTACTTGAGACGAGCCGCATGTGGCGCGAGGTCGTGCATCGCGTGCATGACGAGGGGTACTCAGATGTTGAGCTTGAGGACCTGCTCGTCGACAACGCCGCCATGCAGCTCATTAACCGACCGGCCGACTTTGACGTCGTAGTTACGGAGAACATGTTCGGTGACATCCTCTCCGACGAGGCGGCGCAGATTACCGGATCGCTCGGCATGCTTGCCTCGGCTTCGCTGGGCGATGGCGTGTCGCTGTTCGAGCCGAGCGCCGGTAGCGCGCCCGATATCGCGGGACTCGGTATTGCCAATCCGCTAGCGCAGATCCTGTCGGCGGCAATGCTGCTCACGTACGCACTCGACATGGGTGAGCAGGCCGCTTGGATCGAGACCGCCGTGGCGCGTGTGCTCGACGAAGGTTGGCGAACCCGAGACATTGCCGACGCCAACACCCCGGCCGACAAAATCCTCGGCACCGCTCAGATGGGCGATAAGGTCATCGCTGCCCTGTAACCACCACAAAGGGGACAGGCACCTTTGTGGTGGTTTGGGCACTTTGGCGTCAATGTTATGGCATCGCAGCGAGCCGGTTCCAAGTGCCCCAGGTCGCCCCGAAAGAGGAGCGACGCGTACTTTGGTACGCGAGCGACGGTCTGAGGGGCGAGATGGGGTGCTTGGGGCCGGCGCAGCGTCAAGCCTTAAAGGTGGTTACCAGGGTGTTCTGGCGGTTGAGGACTCGATGGCATCGTGGCGTTTGAGCTCGCGGCGCATGGTTTGCGAATTGAGCCAGGCTGCCTGCCAGCCACGGATGGGGTAGCGTGTCTCGTCCAGTTCAAATTGCGTATAGCCGCAGGCGTTGATGATCGTCGTCCCGCACGCGTGTTGCCGCTCGCGCTGAAAATCGGGACCGTAGCTCTGATGCACATGCCCGTGCACCATGTAGTCGGGGCTCCAGGACTCAAGCGCTGTGTTAAAGCATTCGAATCCCCGATGTGGCAGATCGTCCAGATCGCCCATGCCGGCGGCGGGCGCATGGGTCAGCAGGATGTCGCAGCCGCCGACCATCTTCACTTTGCGTGACAGCTTGCGCACGCGCTTGGACATCTCGCGTTCGGTGTACATGTTGGCGCCGTCGCGATAACGCATGGACCCGCCAAGGCCCGCAATGCGAATCCCTCGGTACGTGTGTACGCTGTCTTCTACGCAGATACATCCGCCCGGTGCATGACGTGCGTAGCGGTCATCGTGATTGCCGCGCACGTAGATGAGCGGTTTGTTGATGACCGTGACCAAAAACTCAAGATAGTCCGGGTCCAGATCGCCGGCGGACAAAATCAGGTCGACTCCCTCAAAGCGTTCCTTGCGAAAGCACTCCCATAGGCATCGTTCTTCGGTATCGGCTATGGCAAGGATTTTCATAGGACGGTAACTCCCGGCTCATCGTCGAGTTGCGGAATGGTACCCACCACGTTGTCGGCCAGCCAGTCCATCTCGACGATTTGTGTGCTCGGCAGTGGGGGAAAGCCCTCGATCTGCACCACGCCGTCTTGGCTATGGAGCTCGCCGCCAAATGGATTGATGGAGCCCTCGACGATGCCATTGCGGAGGAGCTGAACAAGCTTGCGCGTCTGATAGGGCAGGCCCGGAGCGTAGCGAATGTCGATAACGCCCGAGCTCATGCCGTACCAGTAGTTGACGGCGCGAACCTGGCTGGCGTCACTGGTCTCATCCCAGGTGCCATGCAGCAGGCTTCGCACGATAAGCTCGTAGTATCGGCCCCAGTTCCATACCGGCATGGCAATGCCGGTAACCTTGCCATCGACCAGGCGGTGAAGTCCGTAGGCCGTGGGGTCTTCGAGCGACTTTGACATGTCGGCGCCGGTCATGACGCTTACACCTTCGCGGCACATAGCCTCGGCAAGGCCTCCGGCGGGCACATCGCCCCAGGTCAGGATAATTTGCGCACGGGGGTCGAGCAGCGAGGCGCCAATCGCAAAGGCGTTGATCTCGCTGAGTGCACCCGAGGCGAAGACCGACGCGTGGTACCCGATGCGGTGGTTGTCCGCCATGCTGGCGGCAAGGGCGCCCAGGAGAAACTTGGCCTCGTACATCTTGCCAAAGTACGAACGGACGCTTTGATGGGGAAGCCCGATAGAGCAGTTAAGGAACCGAACTTGGGGATACTCAACGGCAGCCCTGAGCGTGTATTCCATCAGGCGGTGCGAGGTCGAGAAGATGACGTTAGCTCCATGTTTGACAGCCGTTTCCACGGCGGCGTAGAACACGTCCGGATCATGACAGTCCTCGAACGCCTCGGTGCGCACGATACCGCCAAAGTGCTCATCGAGATACTGGCGCCCTTGGTCGTGCAGGCTGTCCCAGCTCGATGTCGCACAGGTGAACTCATGGATAAAGGCGATGCGCAGGGGGTTGGCCGCCGAATAGACGGTCTTGCCCATAAAGAAGTTGAGTACGCCGGAGGTGGATTTGGCGGGCGACTCCTCCTCATCGACGCTCGGTGCTTCGACAAGATCGACCTTGTCCTCGTCACTTTTTCCGGCGATGACCAGCTCTCGCCAAATCTTGCACAGGCGGTTTACGACGATATCCGTCGGCGTATCCAGCAGGCGGTCCTGGTTGTACACATTGAGGTAGACGAGCATGGCGTCGGCGGGCGTAATGTCCAGGTGGTCGCCGCCTGCGCGAAGGTAGGCGCGCTTAAAGAGCAGGAAGGTGTGGCGCAGGTAGTCGACCTTTTTCTGCGGCCATTTTTCGATAAGGTTCTGACCGAGCGTCTTGGCGAGCGTCTCGTAGCTTCCCTCACGCGAGAACTCGATCTCGTATAGGGGGCAGACGCGCCAAAACGCGCAGAATTCACCGTACAGGCGGCTTTCGACGGAATCCCATGTGCCGGGGTAGAGACGGGTGACCCTGGCCGAAACCGTTGGAGCGTCCAGGAATTTGAGGACACTGACGCGTTTGTTGCCTTCCTGGACATAGAACCGATGCATAAACTCGGTGACGATGATGGGGTCGCGATAGCCCTCGGTTACCTGGATGTCGTAGAGGTTGGACCACTTGCGGGCGAACTCGGTGTTAAACGGAAGCAGGGGCATAAAGTTACACGAAAAGGCGGACTGACGGCCTTTGGTGACCGTGCCGACGACCATTTCGAGCGGAATATCCCTTAGGCCGACATTCTCTCGCTGACCTAAGGGGAGCTGAGCAACCAAACTGTCGAGGTCCGTAAGGTATGGATGCTCGCTTTGGCTAATGGCGCGTCGACGTCCTTGCTCGCCGCGCTTGCGTGCTTGACGATAGGCCTCTTCCATGATGTTGCTCCCTTAGTCGTTTAAACAACTATATGAACCATGGTACCACGAATGAAAACCACCACAAAGGTGCCTGTCCCTTTTTGGCGGGTTAGGCGATGATAGGGGCGATGGCGCGGATGCAGGCGTCGGCTGCCGTGAAGGTGGTGCTGTCGTCGCTGACGATAAAGATGATCTTTCCCTTGATGCCAAAGTCGCCGATTTCGCTAAAGAGCACGTAGGGCTCCTTATCAAAGCCCGAGATGGGCGAGACGGCCGTTTTGGTTGCGCTCGTGAGCTCGTCTGCCAGCACGTCAAGGGAAGCCCACTTAGACGTGTCTTTTACGGCAACGGGCACGGCCACGCGCCCAAAGGGCATCAAATGCACGAGTGTGTTCTTGGAAATGTTGGAGTTGGGGACGATGATGGTCTGCCCGCAGGCGTCCTCGATGGTCGTATGACGCCAGGTGATGTCTTGGACCACGCCCGATACGCCACCGACCTCGATATTGTCGCCGGGCTTGATGATGCCCATAAAGGTCACCTGCATGCCGCCGATGAGGTTTGAGAGAGTGTCCTGAAAGCCGAGCGAGATGGCGATGCCGCCGACGCCAAGAGCGGCGACGAGGGCGTTTGCGTTAATGCCAAAGCAGTTGTCGAGGATAAAGCTGCCGCCGATCATCCAGATGACGGCGCGCGCGATGTTGATGAAGATACTCGATGCCGGAAGCGGGTTGTCGTCGCGGTTGAGCAGGTGGCGCAGGGTCTTGGATACGACCTTGGTGGCGATGGCGGTGCCTATTACCAAGATGCTGGCCCAGATGATGTTGTGGACCCACCGTTGCTCAAAGAAATGAAGAATCGGTTCAAACAATTCCATGTGGGGAAAACCTCCTATGATCGTTCAACCATGATACCCACCAAGAAGCCCGTCCGATCAAATTCGGACGGGCTTCTGTGCTCGATATAAGGTTTACGCGGCGGGGCTGCAAGGCCCGGCGGTGTAGCTTAGCGTCGACGCTTCCAGATAATGCCGAGCATGATGACGATGATGCCGCCGATAAGGCACGCGCCAACTACTGCCAGCGTGCGGTCTCCCGTTGCGGCGAGCTTACCGGTCGTCTTCTTGGTGATGACCTTCGTGGTCGCCGTGTCCGTCTTAGGCGAGGGCTTAGGCGTCGGGGCCGGTGTGGGCGTGGGGTCCACGGCAGTGGAGCCAAAGCTGATGGTGCCCGCGAGCGAGGCCATCTTGCTCTCCCAACTGTTCTGCCCGATCAGCGCCCTTAGCGCTGACTCGCAGGTACCCCACTCGGTGTGCTTGGTGGCGTTTGCGAAGGTGGGGAAGTCGGTCGTGTTGGTGATGATGTAGTTGTTGGTGGCGACGGTATAGGTCTTGGCGGGGTCGAGCGTGCTGCCGTCTTTGGTGAGCGTGGCACTCACGATGCGCTTGCCTTCGGGCTGTGTCCAATCAATCGTCACGTTGATGCCGCCAAAGGAAAGAACGCTGCCGGAGTCGTCGGGCCACTTGTACATGTCCTGGGCTTCCTGCTCGGTGTGGCCGGCTGCGACGTAGGCTTGCTGCTTCTCGTAACTGTCATTGCATTCGTCGCTAATTTCCAACGAGTGCTCAAGCGCTGCGAGGAAGTCCGCGCCGGTCATGGTCCAGGTCTCCAAGGTGTTGCCGTAGGGCGAGATGGCGATGACGTCGCCGGCGGTCACGTTTCCCGCCGCGATGCCGCCGCGGATGCCGCCAGCATTCTCAATAGCAAGGTCCGCGCTCGTCAGGTCAGGGTCCGCGCCCGTCAGGGCAAGATAGGAGCCGCAAATCACGTGGCCGATGGTCTGGGCCTTGGTGGTATCGCCCTCCTTGCTGGGGCGGAAATCGGTGGTGCGCACCATTTCCCAACCATGCGTGCCTACGGCATCCTCACCGTAGAAATAGTCGGCGGCGGATGTGCCGAGCACCTTGTTCGACTCGATTTCAAAGGCGTCGTCGAGTGGCTTGATTTTGTTGTTGCGAACCTCATCGAGTTGACTCTGGTAGAAGGCCCCCTTGTCGGGGTCTGCCAAAAGGTCTTTCACGTCCTTGGCGGTGTAGAGCTTCTCGTCGCTGTCGTCTGCGGGGACCGTGACCGTGTCATCGTCGGTCGTCTCGGTGCCATTCCTGTCGTACTTGTACGGAATGGAAAGCAGCCCCACCTCGGCAAAGGCACTGCCTGCCTCGACAACGTGGATCGTCTTGCCGTCGGCTCCCGTCAACTTTTCGTTAAGGTTGATGTGCTCGTGGCCTGCGATAAGGGCATCGACGCCGGTGAGTTGCGTGGCAAAGGCCTTGGCGTTGAGTGTGTGTGCGATACAGACGACAACGTTGCAGCCCTCTGTCTCGCGCAGTCGCTTGGCCTCGGCATTGATGGCGTTCGCCGCACCCGAGAACGACGTGCCCTTGACAAGGTCCTCGCGCAGCGAGGATCCCAGCGACTCGTCCATGGCACCCACGACGCCGACCTTGATTTTGTAGTCGAATGTGGAGTGATCTTCGCTATCCTTCCAGGTGCGATCGAACGTCTTCGTGATGCTCGAGCTCCATACGCCGCTCGTAGACTTCGCGTTCGCGCAGAGCATGGCGAAGGGCGTGCCGGTGGTGCTATAGCCGGTCATGGTGCGGAGTTTGTCCGCACCGTAGCTCCAGTCGTGGTTGCCTGGCGTGGTCGCGTCGTAGCCGTCGGCGTAGAAGGTGTCCATGAGCTCGGCGATGCTCTTGCCCTCGCTCATGGTGGCAAAGGACTGTCCGTGGAAGGTGTCGCCCGCATCGAGCAAAAGATCGGGGGCGCTGCTTTGGGCGCTATAGAGAACCGCCAGTCCGTCAAAGCCCACAGTGCCGGTGCCCTTGCTTTCGTTGTAGCTGTACTTGTAGCTACCGTGGATGTCGTTGGTGTGCATGACGGTCACAGAGCCGTCAATAGCGGCGGGCGGGTTCCCCGCGAAAGCGAGGCTTGGGATGCCTGCGAGCGCGCCGGCAAACAACGAGGCGGCTAACGCAAGGCGGGGGAGTCTTTCCATGGCAGTCTCCTTAGTCCTTAGCCAGAATGTCTGGTTGAATATCGGATTATCGACATAATATGCGAAAACCGCCGCAAGGGTGTCTGTCCCTTAACGGCGGTTTTGACGTTTGACCAGATAAAACCTGCCAAAATAAACCTGTCCCTTTTTGGTGGGTTTAGCTTAGCAGCATGCGGTCGTTGGCGAGCTCACCGCCCGAGACCTCCTCGAACTTCTGCAGCAGGTCGGCTACGGTGAGCGACTTCTTCTCATCGCCCGCCACGTCGTAGATCACGTGGCCTTCGTGCATCATGATCAGACGGTTGCCCAGACGGATGGCGTCGTTCATGTTGTGCGTGACCATGAGCGTGGTCAGGTGGTTCTCGTCGACGATCTCCTCGGTCAGGTTGAGCACCTTAGAGGCCGTCTTGGGGTCGAGGGCCGCGGTGTGCTCGTCGAGCAGCAGCAGGCGCGGCCTGGTGAGCGTGGCCATCAGCAGGGTGAGTGCCTGGCGCTGGCCGCCCGAGAGCAGGCCGACCTTGGCGTTGAGACGCGTGTCCAGACCAAGGTCCAGGCGCTTGAGCAGCTCAACGTACTCGTCCTTCTCGGCCTTGGTGACGCCCCACGAAAGGCCGCGACGCTGGCCGCGACGCTTGGCGAGGGCCAAGTTCTCGGCGATCTGCATGTCGGCAGCGGTACCGCGCATGGGGTCCTGAAACACGCGGCCCAGGTACTTGGCGCGCTGCGACTCGCTCAGGCGCGAGATGTCGGTGCCGTCGAGCTCAATAACGCCCGAATCGAGCGGGTACACGCCGGCGATCATGTTGAGCAGCGTGGACTTTCCGGCGCCGTTGCCGCCGATCACGGTTACAAAGTCGCCGTCATTCAGGGTGAGGTCGACGCCGGTGAGCGCGCGCTTCTCGGTGACGGTGCCCTTGTTAAAGGTCTTTTTGACGTGCGAGAGCTTAAGCATCTGCCTCATCCCCCTTCGTGTAGGAGCTGCGGAGCTTATAGCGCTCCCAAACCACGGGTACGCACAGGGCCACGGCGACGATCACGGATGAGAGCAACTTCATGTCGTTGGCGTCCATGCCCAATTGCAGCACGATGGCGCGGATAAGGAAGTACACCACGGAGCCAAAGACGGCGGAGGCAAGACGGACGCTAAACTGCGTGAGACCGCCGGGCAGCAGACGGCCGAGCACCTCACCGATAACAATGGCGGCAAGACCGATAACGATGGCACCGGTGCCCATACCAATGTCGGCATACTTTTGGCTCTGGCAGATGAGCGCGCCCGAAAGGCCGATGAGGGCGTTGGAGAGCACGAGGGCGATCATCTTGGTGGAGTTGGTGTTGACGCCCAGAGCGCGGATCATGTACTCGTTGTTGCCGGTGGCGCGCAGCGCCGAGCCGATCTCGGTGCCAAAGAACCAATACAGGATGGCAACGATAGCCACGGCCAGCACAATGCCCAAGATGATGGCAACAGTGGACTGCGGCAGTCCGGTCATATTGCTGACGGCCGAGAACACGGTGCCCTTGGCAAGAATGGGCGTATTGGACTTGCCCATGATGCGCAGGTTGATGGACCACAGGCTGATCTGGGTGAGGATTCCGGCGAGGATCGCGGGAATCTCGAAGACGGTGGTCAAAATGCCCGTGACGGCACCCGCGATGGCGCCGGCGCACATACCGGCCAGCACGGCGAGCAGCGGGTCGACGTTGTTATTGACGATGAGCACAGCGCAGACGCAGCCGCCGAGGGCAAAGCTGCCGTCGCAGGTCATATCGGGAATGTCGAGCAGGCGGAACGTGATAAACACGCCAAGCACCATAATGCCCCAGAGGACGCCCTGCGAAACGGCGCCCTGCAATGCAATGAGCATGCTTTATACCTCCTAGGATAGGGTGGACACGTGAGTCACCATGATAGCGGTAACAATGTATAAAAGAGCTGCGGACGGATGTTTTGTCTCATCCGAAACAAGCAGGGCGAACGCCGGTCTTTAGCGTTCGCCCCAAGGACTCAGATATTGAATAACGCGGCTGTGGCGCGCGTGCGGGCTCTAGACGCGTTACCGCGCATGGCGCTACTCGTCCAGAGTGGAAAGGTCGATGCCCAGGGCCTCGGCCATTTCGTCGTTCTTGACGACGACCAGGTCCTTGCTCGAGAGGTGCTTGATCGGCATGTCTTCGGGCTTGGCCTCGCCCTTCAGGATCTTAACGGCCATCTCGCCCGCGGCGTAGCCCAGGTCCTCATAGTTGATGGAGAGGGTGAACAGGCCGCCGGCCTTACACATGCCCTCCTCGCCAGTCACGAAGGGGAGCTTGTTCTCCTTGCAGATCTGGCCGACCTGCGAGGCACCCGCGGCGATGGTGTTGTCGGTGGGGGAGTACAGCGCGTCGACCTTGCCCACGGCAGACTCGACGACGGACTGAATCTCGTTGGAGCTCGAGACGGTGAAGTCAGTGTACTCGAGGCCCAGCTTGTCGAGCTCTTTCTTGGCGGCCTTGATCTGGACGTCGGAGTTGGACTCGGCGGTGCAGTAGAGCAGGCCGACCTTCTTTACGTCGGGCAGGACCTTCTGCATCATCTCGAGCTGCTCGGCGACCGGGGTGAGGTCGGAAGCGCCCGTGACGTTGGTGCCCGGCTTGTCGTTGTCCTGTACCAGGCCGGAGGCGGCGTAGTCGGTGATGGCACAGCCCACGATGGGGATATCGGCCGTGGCGCCGGCGGCAGCCTGCGCGGCGGGCGTGGCGATGGCATAAATCAGGTCGACGCCATCGCCCACAAACTTGTCGGCAATGGACTTACACGTGGACTGGTCGTTCTGGGCGTTCTTCTGGTCGATCTTGACCTTAAGGCCGCTCTCCTTGATGGCCTTGACAAAGCCGTCGTTGGCGGCATCGAGTGCAGAGTGCTCGGTGAGCTGCAGAACGCCGATGGTGTAGTCGGAACCGGCGGCTGCGGAGCCGGAACCAGAGTTGCCGCCGCATCCGGCGAGCGGGGCGAGCGCGAGCAGGCCGGCGGAGACCAGAAGGCTCCTGCGGCTGATGGTGATGTCCTTCATATCATTACCCCCAGTATAAAAATGGCTGGAAACACTGCACTGGGACAAAGTGCAAGTGGAACTATAGTAGCGCTGATGTCCATTTTTACAACAGCCTGGCGGGTTTTTTAATACAGAATCGGATGGGCGTTACGGGTAGTCGAATGGGCGGCGGAGGGTCTTATGCGGCGGAGGAGGCGTCGTCCTCGTCCAGGGCGGCGAAGAGCTTCTTGCCGTCGAGGAGACGTGTGGTGACGTTTCTCATTCGGCCAATCTCTACAGTACGCAACGTGTCATCGGCGCCTCGGGCGTCATAGACCGTTCCCAGCAAATACGAGATGCCGTCTCGTTGCTTGATGGCAAAGGGACGGAGTGTCATCCGTACTGCTTCGGTTTCGCCACGTGTCGTGACGCTCGAAATATCAAAACTCACCGTGGTTCCGTGGTCGATGGCCTGCTCGACGAGCTCGCACGTGTCGATGCGCTTGATGGGCGTGCGCGTTGCCTTGGTAGCCTTGCTGCCTGCGCTTGGAACGGGTTCGGGTGTATCGAGGTAGCCGCGAACGTCGGCACTCGCCATGGCAACTAAGTGCTGCGCCATGCTCTTGCGGATAGCGATAGGCGTGGAGCGGTTGCGCATGACCATCCCGTGGAGCCGGATGATCTCTTCATCGGTGAGCGGGCGGGTAAGAAGTTTGTAGCCCACGCCGCGTTTGTACTCAATTTCGTATCCGGCATGGCGAAGCGCGGAGATGGCGGTGTAGATGCTGCGCCGCGCCGCCGAGATGGGCATGCGGGCGGGGTCGTCGGGATGGGCGAGGCGCCGGATCAACTCATCGGAAAGCATGGCCTTGTCCTCGCCGGTGTTTTCGCTTAATAGTTGCAGGATGCGAACGGCGCGATAGGCTGCCATCGAGGCGGCGCCTCTAGTCGTGGTGTCGTAGGTTTCAACAGCGGCTTCGGTCATGGTGCCCACGTCCTTTCCGTTTTGGGTGGCGACGGTATGGAGCCTAGGACGTGGGGCTTTCCCAGGGGCGCAGGGCGCTCTGGGCGGTCGGTAGTCGTCGGCAAACGGCGGGTCGAGTTTTCAACAGCCCTGCCCAACTGACCAAAAACTTGCCAAAAGCTTGACGGATGCTGTTGAGAAAAAGCGTCTCTCGACCGATGTCGAGAGACGCTTTTGCGATGAGCGTTGGCGTGTGGCGACGCGAGCTAGCGTCCGACGATTAGAAGTCGGCGTTGCCCACGGTGCGCGGGTGCGGCAGGACGTCGCGGATGTTGCCCACGCCGGTCAGATACATGACCAAGCGCTCGAAGCCCAGACCGTAGCCGGCGTGCTTGCAGGAACCGTAGCGGCGCAGGTCAAGGTAGTACTTGTACTGCTCGGGATTCATGCCCAGGTCCTTGATGCGGGCCTCGAGCAGATCCAGGCGCTCCTCGCGCTGGGAGCCGCCGATGATCTCGCCGATACCGGGAACCAGGCAGTCGGCGGCGGCGACGGTCTTGCCGTCCTCGTTCATGCGCATGTAGAACGCCTTGATCTCGGCCGGGTAGTCGGTCACGAAGGTCGGGCGCTTAAAGTGCTCCTCGGTCAGGAAGCGCTCGTGCTCGGTCTGCAAGTCGATGCCCCAGCTGACGGGGTAATCAAACTGGTGGCCAGCAGCGACTGCCTGCTCCAGGATCTCGACGGCCTCGGTGTAGGTAACGCGGGCAAAGTCGGAGTTGGCGACATGGTCCAGGCGCTCGAGCAGACCCTTGTCCACAAACTTGTTGAGCATATTGAGCTCGTCGGGGCAGGTTGCCATGACGTCCTTGAGGACATACTTGAGCATGGCCTCGGCGTTATCCATGTAGTCGTTAAGGTCGGCAAAGGCCATCTCGGGCTCGATCATCCAAAACTCGGCGGCGTGGCGCGTGGTGTTGGAGTTCTCGGCACGGAAGGTGGGGCCAAAGGTGTACACGTCGCCAAAGGCCATGGCAAAGTTCTCGGCATTGAGCTGGCCGGACACGGTGAGGCTCGCATGCTTGCCAAAGAAGTCCTGGCTCCAGTCGACCTCGCCGGACTCGGTGAGGGGCGGATTTTTGGGGTCGAGCGTAGTCACGCGGAACATCTCGCCGGCGCCTTCGCAGTCACTCGTGGTGATGATGGGGGTGTTGACGTAGACAAAGCCCTGCTCCTGGAAGAAGCGGTGGATGGCGGCAGCCGCGACAGAGCGGATGCGGAACACGGCGCGGAACAGGTTGGTGCGCGGGCGCAGGTGCTGCTGGGTGCGCAGGAACTCGACGGTTGCGCGCTTCTTCTGCAGTGGGTAATCCGGGGCACTCGTGCCCTCGACCTCGATGGAGGTGGCAGAAAGCTCGAAAGGCTGGGGCGCATCGGGGGTCAGCTTGACGGTGCCGGTGCAAATGAGTGCGGCCGAGACGTTTTGATGGGCGATCTCGTCGTAGTTGTCGAGTGCCTCGCGGTTCATGACGACCTGCAGGTCGCGGAAGCAGCTGCCGTCGTTGAGCGTAACAAAGCCAAAGTTCTTCATGTCGCGGACGGACTTGACCCAGCCGGCGACAGTGACGGTCTGGCCGCCGAGCGACTCGGCATCGGCATAGAGCTGCGCGATTTTGGTGCGGTTCACGTATCCTCCCATAACGGTTGAATGATAGTTATCCATACAGTTCGATATTCTAGCAGCTCGGCTCATTTGGGCTATACAGATAAGGCATTGGCGGGATGGTTTTCAAACGAAAAGCGCCCGCGGCCAAATGGTCGCGGGCGCTTGACGAGGTGCCTTTTGCTGTGTGGCGCGGGGCCTGGCTACTTGGTCTTGGCAACCAGCAGCGGGTCGCCAAGCTTGACGAGCGGGTTGCCGCCGATAAGCGTTCCAGACTCGCCGACATGGTCGATGCTCTTAAGACGGTCGAGCTCGGAGACGATGACGGTCACGATGTCTTCGTGACCAGCGGCCTTAATGGCCTCGCGGTCGAAGCTGATGAGCGGCTGGCCTGCCTTGACCACATCGCCCATCTCGACAAAGCGGGCAAAACCCTTGCCGTTCATTTCCACGGTGCCCAGGCCAACATGGATGAACACGCGAAGACCGTCCTCGGTGATCATGCCGATGGAGTGGTTGGTGACAGTGGTGGCACCGATGCGGCCGTTGGCGGGCGCATAGATGGTGCCGGTAATGGGCTCGATGCCATAGCCCTGGCCAAGCATGCCCGAGGCGATCGTCTCGTCGGGAACCTCGTTCAGGTTGACGAGCACGCCGTTGACGGGGGCATAGATGACGCCTTCGCGGGTAGCGAAGCTTGCTGCGGGCGGAACGGACGCCTCGCCGGTCGAGGTGAAGGTGGACTTAAGCGAATCGAGCAGACCCATAGTTGCCTCCAACTTAAATAGGCGCATATCGCGCGTTTGGTTTGCCGGAAACGTTTCACATGTGTTTCGCGGCTTGGTCAACGCCCCTATTCTACGCTGCTCAACGATACCTCTGAACTGGGATTATGTGATATATCAGTTGAAGGGAAACTTATTGCCGGAGTGTTTCTGCGCCACGGGTTCAAGTGGGGTACGCTTGAAGGCGAAAAACAAGGGCGCATAATTTGCGCGAAGGGAGCACATATGATTGTCGAGAACCATGCGCTGTGGGGCGAGGAGCCGACCGAGGAATATCCGGCGACGTTTACGTATTTGGGTGCCGAGCCGCTGCCCGATAAACCGAATGGCCGCCGCCCTGCCGTGATTATCTGTGGCGGAGGTGCGTTTACGCATATCGCTCCGCATGAGCAGGATCCTGTGGCGTTTGCGTTTTTGGATCACGGTTACCAGGCCTTTGTGCTCAACTATGTCACGAGTTCTACGGGTGACGTGAGCTTTCCGCACCCCCAGGCAGATCTTGCCAAGATGGTCGCCACGGTGCGCGCCAACGCCGACGAGTGGCATGTCGATCCTAAACGCGTGTGCGTCGTGGGATTCTCGGCGGGCGGCATGATCTGTGCCTCGCTGGCAACGCAGTGGAAGACCGGCCCCTTCGCGGCACTTGCCGGGGCGCGTCCGGACGACATTCGTCCCGATGCCGTGGTGCTGGGTTATCCATTGCTCGACTTTGCCTATGTGCGCGACATGCAGACGCGCGATCCGCGCATTGACTTGCGTGTGCCCAAGACGGGCGGCAAGACGGGGCGCGATCTGCTCAACGACTACCTGTCGATGGTGACGGGCGGCGAGGCAACTGACGAGCATCTGGCCGACATCTGCCCCACCACGCATGTTTCGCGTCAGATGCCACCGACCTTTGTGTGGGGCGTGTCCGACGACAAGACGGCACCGATCGCGCAGGTCTACCCGTTTGCGCAGCGCATGGCCGAGGAGGGCGTTGCATGCGAGATGCACGTCTTCGACCAGGGTGGTCACGGCCTTTCGCTCGGCAACGCCAACACCGCGGTCGACAACGAGGACAAGCAGGTGGCAGTCCGTCCCTGGATCCGCCTAGCCTTCCGCTTCCTGGAGCGCCATCTGTAAGAGTCCCGGCATCCCAGCCCTTCAATAACTTGCGGTGAAATAGTTCCTATCTGGGGCATCAACCAGCCCATCCAGGAACTATTCCACCGCAACTTCGTTTTTGATGCCCCGCCCGGAAACTGCGTCCCAGTTTTGCCTTTCAAGGTGGGACGCAGTTTCCCATAGGGCCTCGACTGGGAAAGCGCGTCCCGTTTCAAGCGGGGATTCCGGGATGCATTTTCCGTAAGAGGCCTGTTTGGGAAACCATATCCCGTTTCGAGCGGGGATTCTGGGATGTAGTTTCCCCGAGAGGCCTCATCGGGAAACTATGGCCCTGAACTCTCCTGCCTGTCCCCATCGCACCGATCTGTCGATTGAACATCGTTGTGTGTTCACGCTATCATGTAAGCTTAAAATTGGTTAGCCATGGCAAACGGTTAGCCATGGTGAACATAAATACAACGCCCTGTGGGCGCCGGGGGAGGAACACGGACGTGAAGCTCGATACACTCGAGATTGGAAAGGACGCCGTTGTCGCATCGGTGGCATCGGACGATCAGGCACTCCGACAGCATATTTTGGACATGGGTCTAACGCCGGGCACCGAAGTCACCATGATGAAGTACGCCCCCATGGGCGATCCGCTCGAGATCCGCCTGCGTGGCTACGAGTTGACACTGCGTAAGGACGATGCCGCTCGCATCGAGCTCGTGGGTATTCACGACACCGATACGGGTCCGCGCGCTAACGCCGCAATCGGCACGACGGAGCATCCGGCCCTGGGCGAGGGGACGTATTCGCCCCGTGCGGCAAAGACGGCCGTGCCCGAGGGCGCGCCGCTGCACTTTGCCCTCGCCGGCAACCAAAACTGCGGCAAGACCACGTTATTCAACCAGCTGACGGGCTCCAACCAGCATGTCGGTAACTTTCCCGGCGTGACGGTCGACCGCAAAGATGGCACCGTCCGTAACCATCCCGAGGCGAGCGTTACCGACCTGCCTGGCATTTACTCCCTGTCGCCGTACACAGGCGAAGAGGTCGTGAGCCGTCAGTTCATCCTCGACGAGCGCCCGGACGCCATCATCGACATCATTGACGCCACCAACATCGAGCGTAACCTGTACCTGACACTGCAGCTCATGGAGCTTGACCGTCCTATGGTCATCGCACTCAACATGATGGACGAGGTGACCGCCAACGGCGGCGCCGTGGACGTCAACCTGCTCGAGAGCCTGTTGGGCGTGCCCGTTGTCCCCATTAGCGCTGCCCGCAACGAGGGCATCGGCGAGTTGGTGGACCACGCCCTGCACGTGGCACGGTTCCGCGAGCGCCCTGGTCGCCTGGACTTTTGTGCGCCCGACGGTCCGGACGGCGGTGCGCTGCATCGCTGCATCCACGGTATTGCTAACCTGATCGAGGACCATGCCGTGACGGCGCACATTCCGGTGCGCTTTGCGGCGACCAAGCTGGTCGAGGGCGATGAGCTGGTAACCGAGGCGCTTCACCTGGATCGCAATGAGCTCGACGCTATCGAGCACATCATTACCCAGATGGAGGGCGAGGCTGGCACCGACCGCCTGTCCGCGCTGGCCGATATGCGCTTTAGCTTTATCGGCGACGTGTGTGGGCGCTGCGTCGTTAAGCCGCACGAGAGCCGCGAGCACGTGCGCTCCGTCAAGATCGACCGCATCCTGACGGGTCGTTACACAGCCATTCCGGCGTTCCTGGTGATCATGGGTCTCGTTTTTTGGCTGACGTTTGGCGTGATCGGCGCGGCGTTGCAGGGACTCATGGAGGACGGCATCGCTGCCATCATCGCCTCGGCCGATGCGGGCCTCAAGGCGTTCGGCACCAACGACGTGGTGCGCTCGCTGGCTGTCGACGGCGTGCTTACGGGTGTGGGCAGTGTACTGACCTTCCTGCCGATTATCGTCGTGCTCTTTTTGTTCCTCTCCATTCTGGAAGACTCCGGATACATGGCGCGCGTGGCCTTTGTCATGGATAAGGTGCTGCGTCGCTTTGGCCTGTCGGGCCGCAGCTTCGTGCCCATGCTCGTCGGTTTTGGCTGCACCGTGCCGGCTATCATGTCGACCCGTACGCTCCCATCCGAGCACGACCGCAAGATGACGGTCATGCTCACGCCGTTTATGAGCTGCTCAGCCAAGTTGCCTGTTTACGGCTTGCTGTGCGGGGCGTTTTTCCCGCAGGCGACGGTCCCCGCCATGGTCTCGCTCTATCTGATCGGTATCGTGGTCGGCTGCATCGCGGCTTTGGTGCTCAACCGCACGGCATTTAAGGGCGACCCGGTGCCGTTTATCATGGAGCTTCCCAATTACCGCCTGCCGAGCGTCAAGACGACGGTGATGCTGGCATGGGATAAGGCCAAAGACTTTATTACCAAGGCCTTTACCATTATCTTTGCCGCTACGGTGGTCATCTGGTTCCTGCAGACGTTCGATATCCGCTTTAACGTGGTCGCCGACCAGTCGCAAAGCCTGCTTGCCGGTCTGGGTAGCATCATCGCGCCGGTGTTGGCCCCGCTCGGTTTTGGCGACTGGCGCGCATCCACGGCGCTCGTCACCGGACTTATCGCCAAGGAGAGTGTCATCTCGACCCTCACGGTGCTTTTGGGCGCGACCTCGCCCGCGGCACTGTCGACCATGTTTTCGCCGTTCACTGCCTATGTGTTCCTGGTCTTTACGTTGCTGTACCCGCCGTGCGTGGCTGCGATCGGCGCCGTCAAGAGCGAGCTGGGCGCGCGCTACGCCGTTGCCGTGTTCGCGTTTCAGGTGACGGTCGCCTGGATTGTGGCGTTCCTAGTCCACGGCATTGGCGTGCTAATCGGCTTGTAAATAACGGTTTCGCGAGTGAGGCATTCCCATACATAGCGCGACCACGGTCTATACTCCTCTGTCGAACAGTTGGTTTGGCGGAGGAGTTTTTAGTTATGGCGTTTGACAAGGCGATGGCGCATTTGCGAGCGAAGGGCTTTGGCGACCGTGTGATTGTGCCTCAGGAGGAGACGGCAACTGTCGAGGAAGCCGCAGCGGCACTGGGAACGGCTCCCGCGCAGATCGCGAAAACGATGGCGTTCGATGTCGACGGCGCGCCGGTGCTCGTGCTATGCGCCGGAGATGCGCGTGTCAACAGCTCCAAGTTCAAGAAGTTCTTCCATGGCAAGCCGCATATGATTCCCGGCGCTGCGGTCGAGCGGGCCGTGGGCCATGCGCCCGGCGGCGTCTGCCCCTTTGGCGTTAACGAGGGCGTGCCGGTGTATCTGGACGAGTCGCTTAAGCGCTTCGACACCGTCTACCCGGCCTGCGGCGACGACCACAGTGGCGTAGCGCTTTCGGTGCCCGAACTCGAGGTGGCGTCTGACGCCCAGGGCTGGGTCGATGTTTGCCGTGGGTGGGAGTCCGAGGACTAGGCTCCCAAATGTCTGCGCGATTTTGGCCCCGCATCTGTATTAACGGATGCGGGAACGTTGCTATATAATCGCCTCCGCTCAAAATGATTGGAGAAGTTATATATGAGTCAAGCAAGACAAGATGGCATCTCACTCAAGCAGTGGCTCCCGCTCGTCGGGCTCACCTGCTGTGCGTTCGTGTTCAACACGTCGGAGTTTATGCCCATCGGCCTTTTGACTGATATCGCCGCGTCGTTCTCGCTCACCGAGGCCCAGGCGGGCATCATGATCTCGGTCTACGCCTGGGGCGTCATGCTGCTGTCGCTGCCGCTCATGGTGTTCGCCTCGCGTTTCGAGTTCAAGCGGATGCTGCTGGGCGTGCTTGCCGTGTTCTCGCTGGGCCAGTTCCTGTCCGCCTTGGCACCGACCTATCCCATCCTGGTTTGCGCGCGCCTGGTGGTTGCCTGCGCGCACGCCGTGTTCTGGTCGGTCGCTTCGATTATGGCGTCGCGCCTGGTTGACACACGCCACGGGGCGCTCGCCATCAGCATGATCGCCACGGGCTCTTCCATCGCACAGATCTTTGGCCTGCCGCTCGGTCGCGCCATTGGCCTGGCCGTGGGCTGGCGTATGACGTTTGCCGTGGTCGGAGCACTGTCTGCTGTCGCGGTCGTCTACCAGGCGACCGTGTTTCCAACCATGCCGGCGGGCGAGCGCTTTACCGTCAAGCAACTGCCCGAGCTGCTCAAGAACCCGTTACTGATCGCGCTCTATGCGGTCACGGTGTTCATGGCAACTGGCTATTACGCGGGCTATAGCTATATCGAGCCCTTCCTGGCGCAGGTCGCGCATGTCGACGCGGGCGCCATCACCATGACGCTGACGGCGTTTGGCTGCTCCGGCCTGGTGGGCAGCTGGCTGTTCGGTCGCTTGTTCGACGGACATCGCTTCTCGTTCTTGGCTATCACGCTCTCCGGCGTGCCGGTGGCTCTGCTGCTCATGGGTCCGGTCGCATCGTCGCTCGCGGCGGTGCTTGCCGTCTGCGCGCTATGGGGCTGCTGCTCCACGGCCTTTAACGTGGCGTTTCAGGCCGAGCTCATCAAGTACACGCCGGCGGATTCGTCGGCCGTCGCCATGTCGATCTTCTCGGGCCTGTTCAATTTGGGTATCGGCACGGGCACCGCGATCGGCGGCGCCGTGGTTTCGGGTCCCGGTATCGCCTGGATCGGCTTCGTGGGCGGGGCGATTACCGTCGTGGGCGTCATCCTCGCCATCACCGTGCTGTTCCCGGCCATACGCCGCGCAAAGCCCGTTGCCTAATCACGTCACCTCATCAGTTGCGGTGGAATAGTTCCTGTTTAAGGCCTCTGAAGGCCCAGGCAGGAACTATTCCACCGCAACTTATTTTGGGGAGGGGATACGAGCTGGGCATACAATGGATGTCGTTGTGTTGAGCTTACCGGGAGGCTGTTATGTGGGCATACGAGACGACGTTCTATCAGATCTATCCGCTGGGCTTTTGCGGGGCTCCGCGCGAAAACGCCGCGCCCGTTGCCGAGGATGAGCTCGCCCAGGCTGCCAACGTCGCGCCCAACCCCGATGCTCCCATCATGAAAATCGCCCAATGGGCCGACTACCTGCAGGAACTCGGTATTGGCGCTGTGCTCATCAACCCGCCGCTTGAGTCTGATGGCCACGGCTACGATACGCGCAGCCTGCGCCATCTCGACCGTCGCCTGGGCGGGGATGCCGATTTTGCCGCCATGTGCGAGGCACTGCATGCCCATGGCATTCGCGTGGTGCTCGATGCTGTCTTTAACCATGTGGGCCGTGGCTTTTGGGCCTTCCGCGATGTGCAGGAGCGCAAGTGGGACTCGCCCTACAAGGACTGGTTCCACATTAGCTTTGACGGCGACTCCTGCTATGGCGACGGCTTTTGGTACGAGGGCTGGGAAGGCCATTTTGAGCTTGTGAAGCTCAACCTACAAAATCCCGCTGTGGTCGATTACCTGCTTGAGTCCGTGCGCCGTTGGGCCGACGTCTTTGGCATCGACGGCCTGCGCCTGGACGTTGCCTATATGCTCGACCGCGACTTTATGCGCCGCCTACACTCCTTTACCCGTGAGCTCAAGCCCGACTTTGTGCTGATCGGCGAGACGCTCCACGGCGACTACAACCAAATCGTCAACGACGAGATGCTCGACTCCTGCACCAACTACGAGTGCTACAAGGGCCTGTACTCCAGCTTTAACTCGGTCAACATGTTCGAGATTGCCCACTCGCTGCATCGCCAGTTTGGCGGCGACCCGTGGTGCATCTACCGCGGCAAACACCTGCTGTCGTTTGTCGACAACCACGATGTGCCGCGCCTGACAAGCATCCTCACCGACAAGTCCTGTCTGCGTCCCGCTTATGGCATGCTCTTTGGCATGCCGGGCATTCCGTGCGTCTACTATGGCAGCGAGTGGGGGATTCCCGGCGAAAAGGGCGGCCCCGATGGCGACTGGGCGCTGCGACCTGCGCTCGATGAGCCTGCACCCAACGAGCTGACGGCCTTCATCAAGCAGCTCACGCACCTGCGCTCGACAGACGATGCGGCGGCACGCGCTCTCAACTACGGTGCGTACCGCAACGTGGTGATTCAGAACAAGCAGCTGCTGTTTGAGCGCGTCTGTGACGGCGCGACGGTGCTCGTGGCGGTGAATGCCGTGGATGAGAGGTATACCTTCACCGCCGGTGAACTCAACGGCTCCTTCGTCGACCTGCTTGGCGACGGCGTGCCCACGGTCGAGCTGGCGGGCTCCCTTGAGCTTGCGCCCTACGAGGTGCGCTATCTGTTGAGGGCCTAGGCCATGGCTGCGTCCGACGTGGGCTATCAACATATTGAGCATGGGTTTGAGCCCGTGTTCGACCAGCACTCGCGCGTTTTGGTGCTCGGGTCGTTTCCCTCGGTGCTTTCGCGCGCCAATGCCTTTTATTACGGCAACCCTCAGAATCGCTTTTGGCGCGTGATGGCCGCGTGTCTCGGTGCGCCCGTGCCGCCCAACGAGGGCGACCCTTTGGCAGGCAGCGAGCCTGCGACGCTCGACGCCTCGATTGCCGCCAAGCGATCCATGCTGCTGAACGGCGGCGTAGCCCTGTGGGATGTGATTGAGGGCTGCGACATTAAGGGCTCGAGTGACGCGAGCATTCGCAACGTTGTTCCGGCACATATCGAGCGCATTACCGATGCCGCGCCGATTGAGGTCGTTGTCTGTAACGGCGGCACGGCAGGGCGACTCTACAAACGCTATCTACAAGAGCGGACGGAGCTACCCGCCATCGTGCTGCCGTCGACGAGTCCTGCCAACGCGGCGTGGCGTTTGGAGCGGCTTGTCGAGCGTTGGAGTGAAGCCATTGACTGGGCAGCTCATTAATTTAGATTATTGATTGAGTGTGGCGCCGAGGTGTTTCAGAACGCCTCGCCAGACCGGCGCGGGCACGGCTGGCTCGGCGCAAACCATGCCGTCGGCGTCGACGTTGGCGGCATTGCCGCCGCCAAGTCGCTGCGCATGCTCGACGGAGCAGCCCATGCGCACAGCGCCCACAAGCTTATCTATCGCTTCCGAAAATGGTCGGCGCAAGAGGCCCATGCGTGGGGAATGGCGAAGCGCTGCGATGCCGCTGCCGGCGCAGATGGCAACGCCGCCACACCACAATTGGCCATGGCGCTCGCATGCCTTGTGCAGACGAACGGCGGCCCCACGCGCCTGCTCAGCGCCCTGTTGTGCGGCTCGAATCACGGCGTAGACACGCGTTCCCGTACCGCCAAAGCGCTCAAGCGCCTGCTCGATAGCAGTCAACGTCTCATCGTCAGCCACATCCTCAATGGCCAGCACGATGCCATCGGCAACGCTGCCGGCGTCATTTGCCTTCAAGTCGACCGGGCGGGGGAGTGCGGTGCCGGAAAGTTGAGCATAGGCGGCGATGGCATCCTGCAGGTCCCAGAGCAAAAAAACAAGATCGGCGCTATTGGGAATACTGATATACGCAATGGTGTGCAGTGTTTTTGGTACGTCGCCGCGCGCGGTCGTCTCCATGCCATCTCCTTTCCGGCTCGTTTCCGTTTAGGTTACACCGTCTGGTGGCGCCCCGCCGCGCTATCCTAGTGCAACCCTTACGAAAGGAACGCCATGCGTCTGCCCATGAATACCTCGCTTGCCATGCTCAAGCCCTCCGATATCCGCCGGATTAACGCGCTCGCCGCCCAGCATCCGGGGTGCATCGCGCTCGCGCTCGGCGAGCCCGATTTTCCCACGCCCGATGTGATTAGCGCCGAGGTGACCGCCGCACTGGACCGCGGTGACACGCACTATCCGCCCAACAACGGTCGCCCCGCCCTGCGTGATGCACTGTCCAAATATATGGATGACACGGGCCTGGCGTTTTCCGCCGATGAGGTCATCCTGACCGACGGTGCGACCGAGGCACTGTCGGCAACATTCTTGGCTATGCTCAACCCCGGCGACGAGGTCATTATCCCCACGCCGGCCTTTGGCCTGTACGAAAGCATCGTCGTGGCCAACCACGCCAAAGCGGTCTTTTTGGATACGGAGCCTGCGCAATTTCAGATTGACGAGGATGCGCTTCGTGCTTGCGTGACGCCGGCGACCAAGGCCATCGTTATCTGCTCGCCCAACAATCCTACGGGCTGCATCCTCAACGCAGCATCGCTCGACGCCGTGGCACACGTGGCAGAGCAGGCGGGCATCTACGTGATTTGCGACGACGTATACAACCGCCTGGTCTACGTGGACGGCTACGAGCGCTTTGCCCAGCGCCACCCGGAGCTGCGTGAGCAGACGGTAGTCATCGAGAGCTTCTCCAAGCCCTGGGCTATGACCGGCTGGCGTCTGGGCTGGCTCGCAGCAGCGGCACCCGTCATCGCCGAGATCGCAAAAGCCCACCAATACTTAGTATCGAGTGCCGTCTCCTTTGAGATGGACGCCGCAGCCCGAGCCCTCACCGTCGACCCAACCCCCATGCTCAAAGTCTACCGAGCTCGTCGCAAACGTGTACTCGCAGCCTTAAACGCCATGGGCCTAGACGCAGTAGAGCCCGCAGGAGCCTTCTACACTTTCCCGAGCATCAAAAAGTTCGGCCTAACCAGCGAAGACTTCTGCATCAAAGCCATCAAAGAAGCAAACGTAGCCCTAGTCCCAGGCGACTGCTTCGGCACCGAAGGCCACATCCGCCTAAGCTACTGCGTAAGCGACGAAAACCTGGACGAAGGCCTCCGCCGCCTGTCAACCTTCGTTTCGACCTTGTAGTCCTCAGGGAAGCAACACATCAGCCCACCGACATAAGGGTTATGCGTGGGGCGCGTCGCTCAACGGGCACGAGGATTCGCAGCAAAGCTACCGTAGCTCCGGTCCGAGGGGCCGGGTTGAGATTTTCGTAGATTCCGCACGAGCCGAAGGCCACTTAATGTGGCCTTCGTGCGAGCCAGGACTTGACCGAGCGAAAATCTCAACCCGGCCCCTCGGACCGGAGCGTATGCAGGGTTTGTGTACGAATCCTCGTGCCCGTTGACCGACGCCGGGGTCCCCGCCATAATACTTTCGGTTCACGCACGAATCCGCTGCCAGAGACAGCCGGCGCAAACGGGTCTTACCCGCGAGCTTAATGGGACTTCCCGCCAGCCGAGGTGGTCGAGTAGATATGTCTTCTCGCCCCCGTCGCTCATGCAGCGCGGGGGCTTTCTTTTTGGACATGCCCCCGTCACGTCCTTGTGGCGGACCGTGCCCGGAAAGAATTCGAGGAGGTGTAATTCATGCCCCAGCAGTACAAAATCGACAAGGTTGCAGAGATCGAGTCCCGTATCGCCGAGAACGCCGGTCTGTTCGTCGTCAACTACAACGGTCTGACGGTTAAGCAGGCTCAGGAGCTGCGTCATCAGCTTCGCGAGTGCGGCGCCGAGATGAAGGTCTACAAGAACAACCTGGTCAAGATCGCTCTCAAGAACCAGGAGCAGCCCGAGCTCGACGAGATTCTCGCCGGCCCCGTCGCTTATGTGTTCTACGAGTCCGAGCCGGTCGAGGCCGCTAAGGCCCTTAAGGACTTCTCCGCTCAGTCCAAGGGCGTCCTTGAGATCAAGGGCGGTATCTCCGACGGCAAGGCCGTTTCCGCTGATGATGTTAAGGCTATCGCCGAGCTGCCCACCAAGGATCAGCTTCTCGGCCAGATCGCCGGTCTCATCTCCGGTTTCGCTCGCGACATCGCTGTCTGCGTCAACGGCGTTTCCTCTGGTCTCGCTCGTTCGATCCAGCAGGTCTCCGAGCAGAAGGCAGCCTAGTCGCTGTTTTCACCCGCGGCGGCAACGCCGCACCCCTGGCGCATTCGCGCCGTGTTTTAACTGATCTCCGTGCATCCGCACGGAAACCGAAAGGACTTAGAAATGGCTAAGCTTACCACCGATGAGATCATCGATGCTCTTAAGGAAATGACCCTTCTCGAGGCTTCCGAGCTCGTCAAGGCTATCGAGGACACCTTCGGCGTTTCCGCCGCTGCTCCTGCCGCTGTTGTCGCCGCTCCCGCTGCTGGCGCTGCTGAGGCCGAGGAGAAGACCGAGTTTGACGTCGTGCTCGAGGGCTTCGGCGACAACAAGATCCAGGTCATCAAGGCCGTCCGTGAGCTCACCAACCTTGGCCTGAAGGAGGCCAAGGAGGTCGTCGAGGGCGCTCCCAAGGCTGTTCTCGAGGGTGCCAAGAAGGAGGACGCCGAGGCTGCCAAGGAGAAGCTCGAGGCTGCTGGCGCTGCTGTCACCCTCAAGTAATCAGGCTTTCTCGCCAGATTTCTTTGCAGACGGGGTTCGCGTTGCGAGCCCCGTCTTTTTTGTTTTTCGGTCCCTCGACATCGGTAGCTCAAACTGCCATATTCTGTGATTTGCGTCGTATCGGGTACCCTGCCGTTGGGCAATAAAATTGCACCATTCGAGCAATAATTTGCGTTGACGGTTGATTTCCGATCTCAGCCGAACACATTGAGCAAATAGGCCATTCCCGCAGTT